>JBCBSJ010000140.1:0-11711 GCA_039819245.1 Cyanobacteria bacterium J06638_20 | reverse complement strand
TCTTCCCGCAAGCTCTCAGGACGATGGTGTCACCGTTCCAAATTCACTGTCAGCATCGTGATCTGCCCAACTGGTTTAGATGTTCAGTTCAGCCTACCAGCTCTGGTAAAAAACTCTAGTTCTCAAGATGGACGAGGTTTAACTAGCCTAAAGCTGTATGCAATCGCACTAGATAATGCTCTGAGCCTGACAGGCTTCAAAATCTCTAAACCAAGAAATTAAAATTGAATATAGCCTAAGTATGAAAGCCTAATCATAAAGGCTTGAAGACTAACTTCATATTTCCCTGCTAAGTCATCAAAATGCTGCTCATCCAAACCGAGTAAATCTATATTTTTAAATTTAGATAGATCTTTTTCTATGAGCTTTGATGGCATGAGAAGTTCTGCGGCAAATAAGTTTGCTTCCTTCTCTTTCACATCAATACCCTCACTCGATTTAGCATTTCTAAAATCAAGTTGAAATCCTTGACTTCTATTCTTCTTGTCTATATGAATTACTTCACCCTCATGTAAAAGAAAATGACCTAGTTCATGAGCAACTGTAAATCGACGCCTATTCTCATGATGTTTAGAATTAATTCCTATAACAACTCTTCTAGCTTCTTGATCTCTTAATAAAAAACCTGAAAAATCATCATCTACCGATTGTTCAACAACAGATATCCCAAGATTTTCTGCAATTTCATAAACTTCAACAGGTGCCACGGAGTTATTAGTGTTTCTCAAAAGTTCTTCAGCAGTGGCTCTGATAAATTTTCTCCTAACCGATACAGGCATCATTAGCTCCTCTTAATTTCATTAATAGTTTCTTGAACCCAATCTAATTCTTTTTGATCCAATTTCTCCTTTAAGACATCTTCAAGGCTACTTGAGTATTTTGTAGAAGGCATAAGAACATCAAGGGAAACGCCTAGAACTTGGGTGATTTCTAAGAAGGTATGTAGAAACATTTTCTGTCTGCCTTTCTCAATATTAGTTACAGAAGTCCTAGTGATTGACAGCAGAGAAGCTAAAGCTTCTTGAGTCAACTTACGTTCCTCACGTACCGCACGTATTTTTTTACCTAAATCCACATAGAACAAATCTTTATTCAAGGAAGCCATTAGCCTAGAGCACTTTTACAACACGAAGATGGACTCAAGATATAAGTTTACCAACTAATGTCATTCTTGGAAACGTTTCCATTGATGACATACATGATTTGCATTTAAAATACTTGCATATTCTCAATGATCGGTTTAAGCTTTAGGAGATGATTTTGGATTTTTTTATGGAGCGTCAAAAGCCAGGAGAAAAACCTGCCAAGTCTGGGGAGTATGTTGAACGCGGCAAACGTGGTGGACATGTTCCTAATCCACGGCAAGTCACTATCGAGCCTGGAGATCCGAAACTACCACCAACTCAGGCTCCTGGTAGAACTTGGGAGCGCGTTAGTCCACCCGAAAAAAACTCCTAGTCCTTGAGGACTAGGAGTTTTTCGGTTCAGGCTGTAAGGCGGTTGCCGCCGCCTTACGACCTTTTGCAACTTAATTGAGTCTAAATTATGAAACATCTGCATTACACAGTCAATGCTGGTCCTAGCGATTGTATACGTGTCGAGCTCAACAAGCAGGCAAACGTGAAGCTGATGGACAGTATTAATTACCAGCGATACCGCTCAGGTGGTCGCTATTCCTTTCAAGGAGGGCTAGCAAAATCTTCACCTGCACTGTTCACGCCACCAAGCTACAAAAACTGGCATGTAGTCATTGATTTAGGTGGATACGCTGGATCAGTACAGGCCAGGGTCAGTGTTGCTTAGCTGTTCTAGAGAGCCTCTCTCTCAACTCTCTTGAAAGAGAGGCTCTCTGTTCTTTGTGTAAGTTCAGTAGATAGAAAGCAGTCACTTTCTCCACAGGATCGAGTCAGTCAAGCAAGTAAGAAAAAAGGATGCTGATTTCAGCATCCCTTGAGGTGAATTTAACTTGGATTAAGCATGTCGTGCTTACTCGATACCTTCGATACGATCTTCGGCTTCTTGATAGAGTTCGCGGAGGCGATCGAGGTTTTCTTCGCTGGTTTCCCAGTAGCCGCGACCATTGACTTCCAGCAGCGTGGTTACCATCTTGCGGAAGGAGTGGGGGTTGAGGTTCATCAGCCGCTGGCACATCTCTTCGTCTTGGATGAAGGTGGCGTTGGTGTCTTCGTAGACCCAGTTATCCACCGCACCCGCCGTTGCCGACCAGCCCATGGTGTTCACTAGGCGCTTCGAGACCTCGCGTACCCCTTCGTAGCCATGGGAAAGCATGCCTTCGTACCACTTGGGATTGAGCAGCTTAGTGCGGGCATCGAGACGGACGGTTTCCGACAGGGTGCGTACCTGGGCATTGGCCGTGGTGGTATCGGCGACATAGGCATTGGGTTGCTTGCCATCGCCCCGCAGGCGTCCGACTAGCTTGGTGGGGTCGGAGTCGAAGTAGTGGGACACGTCGGTGAGGGAGATTTCCGAGGAATCGAGGTTCTGGAAGGTGACATCCACCGTCTTCAGGGTGCTCTCGAAGATATCCTTCGATTCCTCCATCACCCCAGGATTGTCGGAGTTGAAGGCGAAGCCCTTTCGCGACAGGTACATATCCTGGAGTTCAGATTCCTCTTCCCAGGTGCTATTTTCCACCGCCAGGTTGACGTTGGCCGCGTAGGAGCCAGAAGCATTGGAGAAGACGCGGGTGGCGGCTTGCCGCAGATCCACCTTCATCTCTTCCGCTTGCTTCAGGGCGTGCTTGCGGACGAAGTTCATTTCGATGGGCTCATCCGCTTCCGCCGCCATCTTGATGGCGCGATCGAGCAGGTTCATCTGGTTGATGAACAGGTCGCGGAAGACGCCGGAGCAGTTCACCACCACATCAACGCGGGGGCGACCCAGTTCTTCGAGGGAAAGCAGCTCTAGCTTGTTGACCCGTCCCAGGGAATCGGGAACCGGGCGAACGCCCACCAACCACATCACCTGCGCCAACGATTCGCCGTAGGTCTTGATGTTGTCGGTGCCCCACAGAACAAAGGAGATGGTTTCGGGGTAGTTGCCACTGTTGGATGCCTGTTCTCGTGCCAGGAGGCGATCGACCACCACCTGAGCCGACTGCACGGCTGCTGTCGTGGGAATCGACTGAGGATCGAGGGCATGGATGTTCTTGCCCGTGGGCAACACATCGGGGTTACGGATGGGGTCACCGCCGGGGCCGGGAAGGACATATTCCCCTTCCAATCCCTTCAGCAATGCGCCCAGCTCGTTGTCGGCACAGACCTGTTTTAGGCAGAACTCCAGGTACTCAAACAGAGGCTTCAGCGCTTCTGGATCTACATCGGGGTAGCCCGCCTCTGCCAGCGCCTCGACCCAGGGAGCCTTGCGTCCCAGGTTGAAGAAGTTGAGCTTGGTGATGAAGGACACGCGGCCATCGGCATCGGTTTGCTCTCTCACCAGAGCCGCGACGGCTGTGCGGGTGGCCTGGTTGATGTCGTAGAGCAACTGCACATCGTCGAGGACGCCGCGATCGCTCGCCCGGTAGACCTCATCCAGATCTCGACCCAGGCTCTCGGCGATGATCCGCTGTAAGCTCTTAATCTCTTCCTCGGGGCGATCGAGTCCAGCGATGTTGACCAGGGTGGCGATCGCCTCCTCCGCGCTGGGGGGCTTCCCGACCACATGCAAGCCGCAGGGCAGCAGGCGCGACTCAATCTCCATCAGCTTGATGTAGATTTTGCCCACCAAGT
Source organism: Cyanobacteria bacterium J06638_20 (assembly GCA_039819245.1). Classification (GTDB taxonomy): domain Bacteria; phylum Cyanobacteriota; class Cyanobacteriia; order Elainellales; family Elainellaceae; genus Vacuolonema. The sequence goes on along the minus strand of JBCBSJ010000140.1, from coordinate 7,962 downwards.
TGTCCCGCTCGTCTTCCGACAGATCGGTGCCCGCCTCGGGCAAATCAATATCCTTGTCGAGGTTGACCTGGCGCGAGAGTTCGATGATGGCGTTAATGATGGACGCCGCCCGCCCGCTGGCCTTGTTGGTCTGATACGAAGCGATGAGCTCGCTTAGTTCCTTCAGCCCTTTGTACAGCCCCGCATTTTCAGCGGGGGGCGTGAGGTAACTGATGGTTTCAGCGTAGCTGCGGCGCTTGGCGATCGTCGCTTCGGACGGATTGTTGGCCGCGTAGTAGTAGAGGTTGGGAATGGAGCCGATTAGGTTATCGGGATAGCACTCGCCCGACATCCCCATCTGCTTCCCAGGCATAAATTCCAGCGACCCGTGGGTGCCAAAGTGCAGCACCGCATCCGCTTGCCACACCTTCTCCAGGAAGGTGTAGTAGGCGGCAAACCCGTGGTGGGGGCTAGCGGAGCGGGAGAACAGCAGCCGCATCGGGTCGCCTTCGTAGCCAAAGGTGGGCTGAACCCCGATGAATAAATTGCCGAACTGCTTGCCGTACACCAGTAGGTTTTGTCCGTCGGTGTTGAGGTGTCCCGGTGGCGGGCCCCAGTTCTCTTCCAGCCGCTCGGAATAAGGCGTCAGCCGCTCATATTCCGCAACGGACATATGGTAGGCGATGTTGAGTTCGGGGCTAGCGTACTGCGCCTGAGCATCATGAATCACCGCTTCCATCAACGCTTGGGGTGACTCCGGAAGATCTTCAATGGTGTAGCCATTGTTCTGGAGTCCCTTCATCACCTCGTAAATGGAGCCGAATACATCCAGGTAAGCGGCGGTTCCCACGTTGCCTTTATCCGGCGGGAAGCTGAAGACGGTGATGGCAACCTTCTTATCGAGCTTGGGCTTGCGGCGGAGGTTGGCCCACTTCATCGCCCGCTGTGCTACCGACTCGATGCGGTCTTGCAGGGCGATCGCCTTACCCGTCGCCCCATCCCGTCCCGACAGGATGATCGGCTCGATCGCCCCATCCAGTTCTGGAATGGCGATTTGCAAGGCCACCTGAATCGGGTGCAAGCCCAGGTCGCTGTCCTGCCACTCTTCCGTGGTTTGGAACACCAGGGGCAGGGTCACCATATAGGGACGGTTGAGCCGCTTGAGGGAATCAATCGCCTTGGGATGGTCTTGCCGAGCGGGGCCACCCACCAGGGCAAACCCTGTCAGCGAGATGACCGTATCGACAATCGGCTGCTCGGAAATAGGGTCGTAGAAGTAAGCATCTACGGGCTTGGAGAAGTCCAGGCCCCCAGCAAAGACGGGGATAACGCGAGCGCCCAGGCACTCGATCTCCTGCACCATCGCCACGTAATGGGCATCATCGCCCGTGACCAAGTGCGTCCGTTGCAACACCAAACCCACCGTCGGTGCCAGAGGATCTTTTTGGTCATCGCCAATGTCCCAACGAGAATTGTGCCAGTTGAGGTATTCCTTCAAGTCCTCAAACATCTGGGGCGCAAGGGGATGCCAAATGCCCATGTCGGGGTAAGTGACTGGGTCTTTGTAGCTGAGGATTTTGTCGGCGTTGGCGGAAATCTCCGGCTTCACATACTTGTCGACCAGCATCAACAGGAAGTTCTCCAGGTTGTTGGAGGAACCGCCGAGCCAGTACTGGAAGCTGAGCATGAAGTTGCGGGCATCCTGAGCTTTGTCCATCGGCAGGTACTTCAGCACCTTGGGCAGGGTGTTGAGTAGCTTCAGCATGGCATCTTGGAAGCTGCTGCCCGACTGCTCCTTGCGCTTCCGCATGAATTGGGCGATCGCACTCTTCGACTGCCCCAACTGCGCCATCGAGAAGCTGCCCAACTTGTTGAGCCGCATCACCTGGGGCATGGAGGGAAAGACAACTGCAGCATCCAGGCGATCGCGCACAGGTTCAACCGCCGCTACAACCTTTTCAGCCAGCTCTTCAATGAAGATGAGTGATGCGATGAAAATGTTCGCTTCGGCAACATCTTTCTTGAAATCGTCGTAATTTTCGTTGCTACGGAGCTCTTCTAACAGATAGCCGCTAATCTCGACGGCCACATTGGGGTTGCTCTGATTGATCGCGTTAACAGCCGCAGAAAGGGCACTTTGATACTGCGGCTCCAACACGACGTAAACCACTTTGACAAGCGCACGACCGTTTAGATCATCTGGAACGATATGACGGATGGCGGGCTTGACGTTTGTGAACATTCAAATAGCTCCTTCTCAAAGCATCGGCGAAACCTGATTCAAGCTCCAGCTCGAACATGCCATCTGCGATGAGAAAGGACTTCGGCATCCCTGCATCGGAGGTGGCGAACCGGAGGTCAGAAGACTAGTGATCGGCAAATCGAAAAATCGTTACAAATAACTATTTACCAGAATCCCTTGCCAATTGGAGCTTTCGGCACTCAGATGACACAATTCGATAAGAAAATTGAGATGTTTCGTTACAAACCTTGACTTCCATCTGAGCAGCTACTCAAAATTACCTTAACTTTTCTAAACAATCCATAGAAGCTAATCAATACAAGGCTTCTGGCCTATAGGAAAAGCATAGGCTATCTGTTCTCAGCTCGATGTAACCATTCGAACCATCATTTATAAAGCAGCGCGACGTTCCCCTGTAAAAAAGGGCGATCGCCAGTCTCTGAGTATGGTTTGAGGCATCTGACCCCCAGCGTAATCACTAAAACGGCGCGGAATATAGCTAAGGAAATGGGTGCCGAGGGCAAGAGCTATTCCTCAGGTCAACGCCTTAGGAGAATTCTGGAAAAGACGTTGCCTTTTAAGCTTTTGTCCTTCGACTGCGCTCAGGACACGCAACAACGCGCTGGCTGAGCGTAGCCGAAGCTAGCGGATATATCCTTTCCGAGAAAACGCCTTATACCAATTCGCTAAGAACCCACTACAGATTATTTTTTGAAAGCCTCGCACTGCACGGCTTTCAAAAAATAATCTGGTTTTGGTTTTCATAGAATTGGTATTACTCATTGGCGGTGGCGCGCAGGAGATTGCCAGCCGAGCGATCCACAAACGCTGGATCTAAGCCAGATGCTTCGAGATCTGCAAACAGGTCTGCTGATGGGCGGAAGAAGAAAGCCTCCTGCCCACGAATGGCATCTCGCAGATTCAGCTCCGACGGACTAGCAAGCAATAGCATAGGAACGGTTTCGTCGAGCCCATAGCTTATGGAAATGAGATCCCCAATATTGGTGCCGTCCCGACCTTCATCGCTCACCAACATCCCATTGGGAGTGTCATTAATTTCGTGATAAATCTCTGCATTGAAATAGCTCGGAACACGATTCCACCAGGTTTCGGTATGGGCACTGACGAGGATGGAAGCAACGCTACCGGAAAGCAACAGCACCACGCCCAGAAGCCATCCCAGCGGCAGCGTCTTCATGGCTTTGCGGCGCTGATCAGACCACATTTCTGCCAGCCAAAAGCCAGCAGCCAGTTGCACCGCCGGGAAGCAAGGAATGAGATAGCGGCTAACGGTGGAGCGTTGGGTTTGTAAAACGACATCGGCAACAGCAAACAGCAGGAAGGGAACCAGCAGCGTCATCAACACAAAGCCCCAAGTTTCTGGGCGTGTGCGCCGCACGAGCATCCAGCAACTCGCGCCGATGATGATGAGAAAGGGAATTCGCAGCAGGAAGGTGACCGGGTTGTCGAAGCCAAAGTCCAAGTCAAAGAACAGCGCCGTAAAACTCAGGGTCCAAAATTTCAGCAACACCTCGTAGCCGGGAAAGCCCCGACTCCAGGAGGTGGTGGAGAGGGCGCGATCGAAATTCCCTAAAAGCACCCACAACCAGGGGGCATAGAGCAGCACCGTCACGCCCATCGCTTTGAGGTAGCTGAGGAAGGGCGATCGCTGTTGTTTCGAAAAGCTACCCATGACAAACCGCTCGGGCGCGATTCCCCACTGCCGTGCCAGCACATAGGCGCCTTGGGAAATCAGCGACAGCCCAAAAAACGGATGGGTGTAAAGTCCACCAGCACAGGACAACACATACAAGCCCCACTGCAAGCGCGGACGAGAAATCGGGCGCAAGGCTCGCAACAATAACCAGCTACTCAAAATAGTGAACAGGGTCAGCAGGCTGTATTGGCGAGCCACCTGGGCAAACAGAATGTCGAAGGGGGAAAAGGCTAGAAACAGCGTGGCGCACCAGGCCGCGAAAGGCGACGAAAACAGCTCCATCGCCAGGTAGTACATTGCGGGCAGGGCAATTAGGCCAAACAGCACCGCTAAACTGCGGCTAGCAACTATAGAACTACCAAATATCTGCATCCACACCCGATCCATTAAGAAGTAAAGGGGAGGGTGTTGGGGATCTTCCGTAGCCAGGGAGCGGAGGGTATCGACGGGGGTGCTGTCGGGTTTGATGCGTTGGAGTTGCAACACCTCGCTGGGGGTAAAGGTGCGATCGCTAAACAGCACCTCGCTGGCTTCCTGTCCACTATAGCCGGACGATCGCAGCGTCGTGTAGACCTCATCGTGCCAATAGAGTTTGTAGCCTAGCCGATAACCATGAAGCAAAATGCTCAGCACCAGTAGCACCAAAATGCCAAGGCTGATGGGAGTGGGAAGGCGATCGCTAAACCGGACCTCTTGCAAATAGCCACGACGTTTTAACACGATTCTTTTATGCTCTTGATTGGTTTTCTAGCCCTTTGACTGGGCTTCTCGCGACTGTTTGAGCAGCGCAATCGTTTCTTCATGCTTCCCCTCTGCCGCCCAAATCAACGCTGTCCAGTTATTCTGATCCCGCGCTGCCAAATCCGCTCCCGCTGCCAGCAATTTTGTGGCGATCGCCGTTTGCCCCTGAGCCGCGGCTGCCATCAACACCGTCAAACCAAAGCTGGTCTTCGCGTTTACATCTGCACCCTGTTCCAGCAGCAAAGCAGTAATGGCTTCCTTCCCCGCCGCTGCGGCCGACATCAGCGGGGTCCAGCCTTCCTCATCCGCAGCATTGACATCGGCCCCTTTGGCCAATAGATTTTGCACCGTTGCCAACTCGCCCGCTTCCGCCGCTTCGCTCAATGAGAATTGGGGGGCGCCTTCTCCCTCAGTGGTCATCGCTACACACCTGTTCAAATCCGTACTTTGCATGAGGTACGCTATCGCTAACTAATCCTACAGCCACTACCGCTCGATGCCGACACCTACTTGCGATATTTTGATTTTGTCGAATGGCCCCGGCGAGGTGACGACCTGGGTACGTCCGGTGGTGCAAGCGTTGCGGGACAAGTTGGGACCGGATCCAGCACAGGTGCGGATTTCCCTCGCCTTATCTCCCTGCCCCAATGCCACAGGCAATGAAGTGGCGATCGCTCGCCGCTATCCCGAAATCGATCGGGTGCAGGGCGCATCTGACTTCTTCCCGTTCCTTCTATTTGGCAAAACGGCAGACCAGTGGAACTGGCGCGATCGCGGCCTGGTTCTATTCCTGGGTGGCGATCAGATTTATCCCGTCATTATCGGCAAACGCCTGGGTTATCGCACGCTGGTCTATGCCGAATGGGACGCCCGTTGGCTGAGCTGGGTGGATCAATTCGCCGTGATGACATCCACTGTCCAGCAAAAGAGTGCGCCAAAGTTTAAGGAGAAACTAACCGTCGTTGGAGATTTGATGGCAGAAGTCGGGACAACAGAGGCAGCATCGCGTTCCCCCCGCCATCAGGTCGGATTGCTCCCTGGCTCAAAACCCGCAAAGTTGGCACAGGGCGTACCACTGATGCTCGCGATCGCCCGTCATCTCCACCAACAAGACCCCACGATCCGCTTTGTCATTCCCGTTGCGCCCACTCTAGATCTCGCCACCCTCGCCCGCTTCGCGGATCCAGAGCAAAATGCGATCGCCCAGTACTTCGGAAGCCCCAGCGCTCAACTGGTCAACGCCGAGAGTGAAACGCCCTATCTCCTCACCCCCGAAGGCATCCGCATCACCTTGCACACCGACTTTCCAGCCTACGATCTGCTCAGCCAGTGCCAAATTTGCCTCACCACCGTCGGAGCGAATACCGCTGAGCTCGGCTCCCTGGCCGTACCCATGCTCGTGTTGCTCCCAACCCAGCAACTCGATGCCATGCGGGCGTGGGATGGTATCCCCGGTTTGCTAGCGAACCTCCCTGGCATCGGTACCCTATTTGCCAAAGCTATTAATGCGCAGTTTCTCAAGAAAAAATGGTTGTTGGCATGGCCCAATATCTGGGCAGGCGAGGAGATTGTCCCCGAACTGTTGGGGGATTTACAACCAGAGGTGATCGCCGCTCAAGTCTGGCATTACCTGGAGCATCCGGAGGACTTAGAGGAGATGCGCGATCGCCTCCGCCAGGTTCGCGGCACCCCCGGAGCGTCCAAAAAAATCGCTGATTTAGCGCAACAACTGCTCGCTCAATAACCTGTTGCTCGGCATGTTTCCCTCATTCAACAGGTATCGTCAGCACCCATGCTTTACATTTTTGGCGGATTACCAGGAACCGGAAAATCCACGCTTGCCGCAGCGTTAGCTCAGATTTGCAACGGATGTTATTTGCGCGTAGACACTATTGAGCAAACGATGAAGAATGCTGGACTAACGTTGGCTGGCCCCGAAGGGTATGTGATCGCCTACGCCTTGGCCGAAGAAAACCTGCTTTTAGGCATGGACGTGATTGCTGACACCGTCAACCCAATTGAACTCACGCGGGAGGCATGGCGTAGGGTCGCGGAGCAGTCCAACAGCGCCTTTCGAGAAATTGAAATTATTTGTAGCGATCGCGATGAGCACAAGCGACGCATTGAAACACGACAACCATCCATCCAAGGCCTAACGCTACCAACATGGGACGCCGTGCAACGCCGAGAGTATCACCGATGGACGAGCGATCGCATCATCATAGATACCGCCGGAGACACACCCGAACAAAGCATTCAGAAGCTGTGTGCAGCATTAGGGCTAAGCACGAACGGAGATCGGTAGCCCTGCGCACATAGGGCAGTCCTCAGCATGGTTTGAACGCTGCGCACTGCGCGGCATTCCTGAGGGATCCGTCATCAGCTCAATTGTTCTCAGGTCGATCGCCCTTCATGATATCGATGAGCCGCTGAATCATCGGGCGATCATTGGCTAGGGGTTCTTTTTTCAGGTAGTAGGTGAGGTCGGCGATCGCCTCCTCCCAACGCTTTTGTTCGTAGTAGATAAGACCGCGATCGCGCCGTTCGCGCACCACATCGGGAAACAACAAGAGAATGCGTTCGATCGCCGCAAGGGTCTGCTCCAGATCGCCCTGGTTGAGATAAATGACCTTCAAATTCGTCAACATCCGGGCTAGGAACTGATGAATGCTCACCGTTTGCAAATATTCTGGACGCATCTCGACGGGGCTACCATAAACCTGACTGAGCCGCTCCTGGCAATCCTCCGGAAAAAGAACCGTGCCCTGGTTGAACGGATCGACAAAGACCTCCATCTCATCCAAGGTGGGGCGGATCAAAAAATGCCCCGGCATCCCCACGCCTATCATGGGAAAGCCGAGCCGCTGGGCAATTTCCAGATAAACCAACGACAGGGTGATGGGAATCCCGGTGCGTCGCTCAATGACGTAATTCAAAAAGCTGTTGCGGGGGTCATAGTAATCGGTTTCATTGCCCCGATAGCCCAAGTCCTCAAACAGATAACGGTTGATGGTCCGAATGATGCGGAGAGGATAGCGCTCAGGGGGCAATTGCTCGGCAACATCCGATGCCATCACATCCAGTGCGTTGAGATAGGCCTCAACATCAACCTCCGGTTCCGATTCCTTAGCGATGTAAAGAGCTGCTCTAGCTAGGTTGATGCACGCTTCGGGTTGGCGCACTTCTGCAGCGAAGTGTTGCCGAATCTCTGATTTCATGGGGCTACGTTACTGATGTTATGGCTGCACAGCCACTCAAGACGAACTTTGGCCAGATCAAGCTT
>JBCBSJ010000139.1:0-11773 GCA_039819245.1 Cyanobacteria bacterium J06638_20 | reverse complement strand
GTTCCCCTGGGGTCTTGATGGGCTTACGGGGTGGGGTGCCTTGAAGCCACCCGACCCCTTAAGCCCTCAAAACAGCTTGGCTGTGTGGTTTTTGGTGTCGAACTCGAAGCGTTGCTGAAAGTTAGTGACGCCGTAGAGATTGAAGGTGATGGCGGGTTCGTCGCCTAGGGGTTCGACGCTGTGGATGGCGTTGGGCAGAAAGCTGATGAGGTCGCCGGGGGATAGGGTGCGATCGCCCACCAACTCAATACGATTGGGATGCTCTGGGGTTGGAGCTTTGCGCCAAAAGCGATTCTTTTCCTGGCCATTGACTATGGCCACAATGCCCCAGGTGCCGTGGTTGTGGATGGGGGAGGGTTGCCCCGGTAACCAGGCCACCATCTGCACCGTCAGGGGAAACTCATGGTCTTGGTAAAGGAAGCGGACAGACCAGCCGGGGTTGGGCTTGGGTTGGACAAACTCGAACTGGAGCCAGTAGGAGCTGTTGAGGAGCTTGCGAACCCGGGGGGCGATCGCCGCAATGCGGCGTGCATCATCAGATTCTGCGGCCAGGATATCTTCCACCTCGGTGAGAAAACGGTACAGCCGATAGGGCGTTTTAGGAACCTCTAATTCGGCCAAATCTAACGAGATGCAGTTTCCGTTTTCTTGCACCAACCAATCTTGGCTGATGTCTAATTGTTCTTTTTCCACCGTTAACATAAAACGCTTGCCTAGAAGGATGATCAGAGAATAGTGAACTCAATAAAGATGAATGGGCGATCGCGATATAGCTTCTTTTGATCGGTCTAGATTTCAGTCCACCCTAATCTTAGAACGTCTAAATCGCGGCTCTGGATGTTTTTTAGGCCGCCTCAGAAGCGTGTAGCGTTTGGTTCTGTAAGCGGGATATATTGCAGCGCATTATGTATAGCTAGGAACTCAAATTTAGCGATGTCTTGTCTGGGAAGCGTGAGTTCTACGCGCAAGTCCAATCTCTCAGTGGTGCGATCGCAACCATTTACTGTAATTCTCTGATTCCGAATAGAAGAGAAGCTTAGAGGATGAAATGAGCGGTTTTATGATAGCTCAAACCCTTCTGATGAGAGCATTATAGAGAAACTTGTGATACCCAGAACTATGGCATAGACATCAAGCATTTATCACTTATGCATGAATGCGTCACTTCGACAAGTGAACTTTTTTTGAGATGAATTTCAAAAAAAATCTAATTTCCCACATCCAATTGGAACCGTTAGTCGTATCAGGTGCAGCGCGGCGCTTCCACGGGGAAAATCATTATTTCCCTGAAGTTATTCCATGGCCGAGGCTGAAGTCGAGCGTGTTGTAAGTCATCTAGTTTTGTGCGGAGAGATTCATGAAAGCGAAGTATTTTGTTGCTCTTGCTGTAGCATCCATTCTGACGGTTGGACTGGCTCCTTTATCGAGTAATTTTCGTCAGGCTCAAGCCAACCCCTGCGCCAGTGTAAATCCCTGTGCAGGTTCTAATCCTTGCGCTGGAGTGAACCCCTGTGCAGGCGTTAACCCTTGCGCCGGAGTAAATCCCTGTGCAGGTGTTAACCCTTGTGCTGGCGCGAATCCCTGTGCTGGAGAAAATCCTTGCGCGGGCATTAACCCTTGCGCCGGAGCGAACCCTTGCGCTGGAGCCGATCCTTGTGCTGGAGTGAATCCCTGTGCGGGTGCGAATCCTTGTGCAGGCGCGAATCCTTGCGCCGGAGTAAATCCCTGCGCTGGAGCGAACCCTTGTGCAGGCGCGAATCCTTGCGCGGGTGCAGGGTCTGAAACCACAGGTGCCACGGCTCCCGAAGTCTACACGGCTCCAAACGGCTTGGCGATTCGTGGCGCTGACCCCGTTGCTTACTTCACCGAAGGTGCTGCTGTCATCGGAAGTAGCGAATATCAATACGAGTGGCAAGGCTCAACTTGGCAATTCGCCAGCGCTCAAAACCGCGATATGTTTGCTAGCAATCCTGAGCAATATGCTCCGCAGTATGGTGGCTACTGTGCTAAGGCTATGACTGAAGGCAATTTGGTTTCTGTTGATCCAGAGGCATGGCGCATCGTTGATGGCCAGCTGTATCTCAACTACAGCATTGATGTACAACAGATCTGGATGCAGGATGTTCCAGGCAACATTGCCCTTGCCGATGCCAATTGGCCGGATGCTCTGGTGGGCAATACGGTCTTTGAATAGGGATCGTTGAATAATGGTCTTTGCGTGAGGGTTTCGTTAGGCATCGTAGATGTCGGTTTTCATGAAAATCCTGGGAAATGTGGGCGGTGCCTTCCCTACGGGAGTAGATTGAAGCGATCGCTCTAACCGAATCAACCTCACGAACCGAATCCAAGCGGCCAAATAAGCATTGCTGATTTGGCCGCAGTCTCTAGCCCCTCTTCCCACTTGCGGAAGAGGGGCATTGAGTTTAATGGCTTTCGTATCCAAATCCAGGGCAAATGTTAACTTTTCTGAGCAGACTGTAAATGGACATTACAGCTAACTTCACGAGATGCAGTTTCCCCATATTCTGTTAAGCAGATGTCGTTTGACCGCTACACCTTCAGTCAGATGTCGAATCAGTCATGCTGGGTGGGTTGTAGGGTTCACTTGTGATTTTTGGCGTTTGCACTTAATCTCTGCAAGACCTGGGATATGTCCAACGCTTTTCTATCCGGTCACGGTTGCCTCTAATTAACTTACATTTTGAAAAACGCGATTTAACTGGATTTGCCTAAGTATGGAAAACGATCAGAAACCAACCGTTATTGTTACGGGTGCGTCCTCTGGGGTCGGGCTGAATGCGGCTAAGTCCCTTTCCGACCGGGGATGGTATGTCATTATGGCTTGCCGAAATTTGGACAAAGCGAAAGATGTAGCACAGGCGATCGGGATGCCTGTCGAGAACTACACGGTTCTTCACCTGGATCTAGCTTCTCTTGCAAGCGTTCGCCAATTTGTAGAGGACTTCCGTGCTCTGGGTCGTCCGCTTCACTCAGTGGTCTGCAATGCGGCGGTTTACTATCCGCTGCTGAAGGAGCCGATGCGCAGTGAAGATGGGTATGAATTAAGCGTTGCGACGAACCATTTGGGTCACTTCCTGCTGTGCAATCTGTTGCTGGATGACCTGAAGAATTCGCCTGCCGGTGACAAGCGCATGGTGATTTTGGGCACGGTGACGGCGAATCCGAAGGAGTTGGGTGGCAAGATTCCTATTCCTGCGCCGCCGGATCTGGGTGATCTCCAGGGCTTTGAGCAGGGCTTCAAAGCGCCGATTACGATGATCAACGACAAAAAGTTTAAGTCTGGTAAAGCCTATAAGGACAGTAAGCTCTGCAATGTGCTAACGATGCGCGAGTTACACCGTCGCTATCACGATGAGACGGGTATTACCTTCAATTCGCTTTATCCTGGCTGTGTTGCCGATACGCCGCTGTTCCGCAATCACTACTCGCTGTTTCGGACGATCTTCCCCTGGTTCCAGAAGAATATTACGGGGGGCTATGTGTCGCAGGAGTTGGCGGGCGATCGCGTTGCCCAGGTGGTGGCAGAGGATGAGTTCAACCAGTCCGGTGTGTACTGGAGTTGGGGGAATCGCCAGAAGCCCGGTCGTCGTTCGTTCGACCAGGAGGTGTCGAATGAGGCGCAGGATGATGCGAAGGCTCGTAAGCTTTGGGATTTGAGTGCGAAGTTGGTTGGCATGGCATAGAGCTAGTAGGGTGGGCAATGCCCACCACCTAGTCCCTGCATTGCAAGCCGTGGGCATTGGGGGTGCTTCGCCCCCCAAACCCCCTGACTGGGGGAACGGAGCTCGTTCCCCCAGACCCCCTTTGTCAAAAGGGACCCCTTCCGCAAAGGAGCGTTGCATGGGTGTCGTTAGGCCGCTTCGCATCGGTGAGGGGCATCTGGTTGATGCTGTTGATCATTCTCTTTGCCTGTGGCGCTATGTGCTGCGATAAAGCCAATCGTGATTTAGCAGCCTTGCAGAGTAAAGCTTTTGAGCCAAAATCCACAATCTAAAATCTAAAATCCAAAATTGGCTGGGGTATTAATAGTCGTTGCAAACTTGGGCGATCGCTCAACCCAGCCATTAAGATTAATGTGTTTTGACCGTGGGGAGTTCCTCATGGAAACGGTTTACTGGCTTTGCTTTGCGGTTGGCGGTGTCTTTGTCTTCCTGTCGGCAGTGGGTGGGTTAGATGGGGCAGACATTTCTGATGCCGATGTCGACTTTGAAATGGAAGCCGAGGTCGATGAGGAGGTGGATCTGGAGCTTGTTGATCCAGGGGATGCTCCGCAGCGTAAGCGGCGCACTCGTGAGCCTCGTCCCCGCTTCCCACTTCTCCCTCTACTCGCGAGCTTTAAGTTTTGGACGTTTGGCAGTTGCTTTTTTGGGCTGACTGGACTGGTCTTGACCGCGATGGGCGTCAGTCCTACGGTGGTGGCGATCGCTGCTGTCCTGATGGGGGGTGTCTGTGGTCTGGGTATGTCTTGGATCCTTCGCTCCTTGCGCCGTCGTCAAGTCAATAGCTTGGTGAAAACGGCTGATCTGGCTGGACTGGCAGGGGTTGTCGAAATTCCGCTGAGCGCCGATAGTCGGGGCAAGGTGCGTCTCAATGTCAAAGGCAGCATGGTTGATTTCATCGCCTACACCAATGAGGAGCGGGTCTTGGAAGCGGGCGATCGCGTCTTCGTTGTTGGTACCGAACAGAACTGCCTCTGGGTCGTTGCATCTGACACGGTGGAATCGTCTAATTCTCCATCACGGAAACCCTGAGGCAGGGATTGTAGGTGGATGGAGGCATAGGCCGATGCGACACCTTCACCGCCCCTATCCCTTCCCTGCTGTGTGATTCATTGTGCAGTTATTTATCAATCCTCACTCAACTATGACTTCTTCTCCACGTCTGGTCACACGGTTTGACCGCCACGAAGAGAGCGACATCATCATCGCTTCTGAAACGACGTCTGAGACGGCAGAGCTGGCTCAGCTTGAAACAACGTCTGATGCACTACCAACGCAAGCCCAATTCCTATCTATCCCTGTCGCCCCGATCGCCCTCACCATTTTTGGGGCGCTATTTGTGGCTTGGTTTCTCCAGTCGTTCCTCAAAATTTGCAACCCCAACGAAATCCTAGTGCTATCGGGGCGGAAGCATCGCACCGAGTCAGGGCAGGAAGTGGGCTACCGCGTCATTTTTGGCGGGCGGGTAATCACGATTCCCATCCTGGAAAATGTCCGCCGCATGGATCTCAGCACCATGCCTGTTCCGGTGGAAGTAACCAATGCCTATTCCAAAGGGGGCACGCCGCTGGATATTCAGGCGATCGCCAACGTCAAGGTTTCGAGTGACCCACGGACGGTGGGCAACGCCATTGAGCGTTTTCTGGAGCGCGATCGCTCGGAGATTGCTCGGGTTGCGCGGGAAACCCTGGAGGGGAATTTGCGGGGCGTTGTTGCCACCCTGACGCCGGAGCAAGTGAATGAAGATCGGCTGCAATTTGCCGAACGGATTGCCCACGATGTTTCACGGGATTTGAACAAGCTGGGGCTGCACCTCGACACCCTGAAGATTCAAAGCGTGGCGGACAAAGTGGACTACCTCCGTTCCATCGGGCGCAAGCGGATTGCTGAAATCATTCGAGACGCGGAGATTGCTGAAGCGGAGGCGATGAGTCAGGCCAACCGCACCGAAGCGGAAACGATGCAGCAAGCGGAAGTCGCCAAGTCCCAAGCCCTTGCGGTGATTCAGCAACGGCAAAACGAGTTTCGTACTATCAAGGCGGAGCTGGAGCAACAGGCTAAGTCGGAAGAGGAACGAACCGACGCGGCGGCGAAGGAAGCCCGTGCCCGTGCCGAGCAGCAATTGCAAACCGTGCGGGCAGAGCTGGAACGGCTGCGTTTGCAGGCGGATCAGGTATTGCCAGCGGAAGCGGATCGAGAAGCCCGCACCTTCATGGCGAAGGGGCAGGCGGCAGAGCTAGCGGAAAATGCCAAGGCAGCGGCGCTGGTGAACGAAATGCTGGCGGATGTGTGGCAGCAAACGGGGTCGGATGCCTCAGAGCTGTTCTTGATTCAGCAAATCGAAATGGTGCTGAAGGAAGCAGCCAAAGTGCCCAATCGCCTGCATTTGCATAATGTGAATGTGATTGACAACGGTGATGGGCGATCGCTCACGGGACTGGTCAACACCTATCCGGAAATGGTGCAGCGCTTCCTCACCCAAGTGGAGCAAACCCTGGGCATCGCGGTCAGCCTTAATTTGGAGAACAAGGGCAACGGCAAGGTCGAAGTGCCCCTCGAAGCAACGCCCGTTTCATCGCCTGAAACAACTCACTAAGGCTGGTTTGAGTACGGTATTGAGGTTTATATGGGCGATCGCTCCAAGTACGTGACCCTAAATACCCGACCTCAATTCCTTCACTTCGCTTCACTATTCAACAATTGCTTCACCATTCAACCCATCATCTAAGACGCATTCAGCTTTTTCCCAGGAGAGTTTCCAATGGAAGTTATTTTTGCCCTTTTCGTGTTGCTTGGCCTGGGTGCCAGCGCGGGCACCTTCGTTATCCGCAACCTCTACTACATCTGCCAACCCAATGAAGTGCTGATTTTCGCTGGGCCAACGCGCAAATTGGAGGGCGATCGCCAGGTGGGCTACCGTCTGGTCAAGGGCGGGAGTAGTCTCCGGGTACCGTTAATCGAACGGGCCTTGCGGATGGATCTGAGCAATATGATCATCGACCTGGAAGTCTCCAACGCCTACTCCAAAGGAGGCATTCCCCTAACGGTTGAAGGGGTGGCGAATATCAAAGTTGCTGGGGAAGAGCCCGCCATTCACAATGCGATCGAGCGCCTGCTGGGGAAAAGTCGGGACGAAATTGAGCAAATGGCGAAGGAGACTCTAGAGGGGAACCTGCGCGGGGTGCTGGCTAGCCTAACGCCGGAGCAGGTGAACGAAGACAAGATGGCTTTTGCCAAGAGCCTGCTGGATGAAGCGGAAGATGACCTGGTGAAGCTGGGGCTGGTGCTGGATACCCTGAAGATTCAAAACATTTCCGACAACGTCCATTACCTCGATTCCATTGGACGCAAGCAACAGGCTGACCTGCAACGGGATGCCCGTATTGCTGAAGCCAGCGCCAAGTCCCAATCCGCTATCCAAACGGCGGAAAACCAGAAGATCACGTCGCTGAGTCAAATTGAGCGCGATCTAGGGATTGCCCGTGCCGATGCCGAGCGGCGCATCACCGATGCCCTCACCAAACGGGATGCGGTTGTGGCCGAAGCGGAGGCGGAAATTGCCGCCGAGCTGGCCCGGATTCAGGCCGAAGTTCCTGTGCAGCAGGAGCGTATTAAGCAGGTGGAGCAGCAATTGCAAGCGGATGTGATTGCCCCTGCGGAAGCCAATTGCAAGAAGGCCATCTCCCAAGCGCAGGGGGCGGCGGCTCGCATTGTTGAGGATGGGAAAGCCCGCGCCGAGGGTACGTTGCGACTGGCGGAGTCCTGGAAATCGGCTGGCAATAGTGCCCGCGATATCTTCCTGTTGCAACAGCTAGAACCTCTGTTGCAAATTCTGACGGAATCCATCCCCACGGTTGAGGTGAACAACGTCACGGTGGTGGACAGCGCCAATGGTACAGGGGCTACCCGCACGGCGGCGTTTATTGAACAACTGCGTCAGACCACGGGGATTGACCTCACGGCGGCGGCCAAGCGACTCAGCGAGGGTTCATCGTCCGATAGCCTTGAAGATTGACATCAATAACCCAAACAGCGTTTGCGCCCGCTGCAATGCAGCGGGCGCAAACGCTCATAAGACGCGGATTCCGTCATGCCCATGAAAATGGGCATCCATCAAACACTTGACGTCCACTGTATTGAGCCTTTCTGGATTCCCGCATTCGCGGAAATGACCGTTCGATGGCGTATCCTAGCGTTGATGGTTATGTCTATGATTTGGGTTCTTCGAGCCGATTTGATCGAACTCACTGCACAACCATAGCGCTGCCGCCGCCCCGCCGCACGGGTTCAGCAACGGCAGTGAAGGTACGATCGCCATCCATATAAATGCCTGTGGCCGCGCCGATTTCGTCGGTGGGGTTGAGTTGGTGGCCAGCGGCGATCAGGGCTTGACCGAGGGGCGTTGTCTCGAAGCCTTGGTCAACGGTCGTTGTTCCGCTGTTGCGCTGGGAAATGCGGGGAGCGGCGATCGCCGCATCCAATGGCATTCCAAAGTCCATCACGTTAACAGCGATGCCCAACACAGTAGTGATAATCGTGGAACCACCGGGCGAACCAAAGGCCAGCACTCCACCATCTGGGGTGAAGGCGAGAGTGGGAGACATACTGCTACGGGGGCGCTTGCCGGGTTCAGGAGCGTTGGGATGAGGCAGGGTAGTGTTGAAGTCGGTGAGTTCGTTGTTGAGGATGAAGCCGTAGCCGGGAACCACAATGCCCGAGCCGCCTGTGGATTCTAGGGTCAGGGTGTAGGAAACGGCCATGCCATCGGCATCGATCACGCTGAGGTGGGTGGTGGAGATGCCGCCATCGTCTGGCTGTAATCCGACGGCTGGGGGACTGCTGAGGCTGGGGCTGGGGTCGTTCTGGTAGGGCAGAGGATTGCCTGCCATAGCACGATAGTTGGCCTCATCCTCCGGAGCCGTCGCTGGAAGTGCGGCGCGGCGGCTGGTAGCATAGGCAGGGTCGAGCAATCCCGCGACGGGCACATCCACATATTCGGGGTCGCCCAGGTAGGTATTGCGATCGCTAAACGCCAGTCGTTCCGCTTCAATCAGCCAGTGCAGCGCTTCGGACTGCTCCATCGCGCCCAGGTCGTAGCCTTCCAGCAGGTTCAGGGTTTGCGCGACGGTGATGCCGCCACTGCTGGGCAACCCCATGCCGTAGAGCTGGTAGCCCCGATACTCACTAGCGATGGGCGATCGCACCCGCACCTCGTAGCGATCCAGATCAGCTTTGGTCATGCGACCCGGCCACACCGGGAAGGGCGGTTCCGCGACTACTGGAGGGTTTTGCACGGTCTGGGCGATCGCCGCCCCAATTTCCCCCCGATAAAATGCATTCACGCCCTCATCTGCCAGCAACCGATAGGTGTTGGCCAGCTCGGGATTGCGGAAGTTGCTGCCTACCTCTGGTACACCGTTGTCCGGCAGATAGAGAGCTTGGGTGTTGGTGAAGGCTGCAAAGCGCTCTTGGTTAGCTTCGATTTGGGCAGCAAAGGTTTCATCGACGGTGAACCCCTCATCGGCTAGGACGATCGCCGGTTCCAATACCTCCGCCAGGGTTTGGGTGCCGTAGCGATCCAGGGCAGTGGCCCAGTTCAGCGGTGTACCGGGCACGCCTATCGCCAACCCACTGGAGATGCGGTTTGGGAAAAAGGGCAGGTTCTCTCCCGTCAGGCTATCTGGATCGCGGAATAAATCCGGCGTTGTGGCCGCAGGGGCTTCTTCGCGCCCATCCAGGGTCACAACGGTGTCAGTTTCGGGCTGATAAATCACCATGAACCCGCCACCGCCAATGCCCGCCGAGAACGGATCGGTCACGCCCAGTGCCGCCGCGGTGGCCACCGCCGCATCCACCGCATTGCCCCCCGCCCGCAACACATCAATGCCAACCTGGGTGGCGCGGACATCGACGCTGGCAACCGCGCCTCCTGTTCCGACAGCGACGGGTGTGGTGAGCGATCGCCCCGGCCATCCCCACAACACCCCAACCACCGCCACGCAAACCGCCAAACCAACGGCGAAAACACCCTTCACACCAACGCGTTTCATACGACAAACATGACTCCAAAACAAGTGATGGACAGGACTAACGCATTTGCATTCGTGAATTAGCTCAGCAGGCAGTGGGGTTTGCGCGAGTCCCGACAATCAAAGTTTAGGGAATAAGCGGCAGTCAGGCACCCGATGTATGAATTCTGTAGGCTCCGAGCTAGAAGCAATAAGTCTAGTTGTTGTAGGGATCCAGAAGATGGAAGAACTCCGCCTCCCAAAACTGCGCGGCACTGACGCGATCGCCCTCCATGATCACCCCTTCCGCTGCCAGATCCGCCCGCTGATCTGGTAAATGCTGGGTAAACAAGCGTCCATCTGCTGCCACGATGCGATGGACGGGCAGCGACGGATCCGATTTCTTCAGCAGGGTGGGGATGGCACGGGCATAGCTGGTCGTTAGCCCCAGGGCGAGTAGTAGCGCTTTGGTGGGCACCACCTTTCCAGGGGGAATACGGGCGACGAAATCCTCGAACTTGCCCCGCGTGGTTTCGGGAATGGCGGGGAAGCGATCGCCCATCACCCACACTGGATCACCCTGTTGCACCGTCCCATCCGCCACGACCAGACCTAGCATCCCCCGCTTGCCATTGATCTTGCGCAATAGACCTGGCTTCAACCGCTCCAGCGACGCGCAGGGTTCACACAAAAACATAAGCCGCACCCGCGCCGTTTCTCCCAACTGCAACACCGTTCCCGATTCCAGTGACTCCACCGCCACATCCAGCAGTAGGTTTTCTTGCAAGTCCCCAGGCTGCAACCCAAACGCTTGCAGCGAAGGCGTTCCTGCGAACAACACCTGACGCGGACTGCCCACCTGGGCATTGGCATCGCCCACAATGCCATACCCCCGCTTCAGCATGAGCTGATCGGTCGGCTCGACCAATGCCCCTTGGGCGGGTTTGAAGAAAAGTGCTTGGAGGGTTGCAACGGGTTGCATCTGATGGTGTGGGTAAACGGCATCCATAAGAAAAAGGGACAACACGCAGTCACGACGATGGACGCAATCCATCCATCGCCCCTGGAGTAACGATGTCGGCTCCGATCGCCAGTTGGACGATTTCTAGAAAGCGATCGCGAGTGGGCGATCGCCCTTTTTGAGGCCAGATGAGGGCGATCGCCACTTGGGGCGTTTGTTCCGCTAGCGGGCGATAGACAACTCCGGTGCGCTGGAGGTTTTCAAGGGATTGGGGGACGATGGCTACCCCCATTTCTGCGGCCACAAGGCTGATGGTGGTTTGCATTTGCACCGCCTCCTGCACCACATTTGGGCTAAAGGCTGCTTGCTGACAGAGGCCGATGATCTGGTCGTAAAGCCCAGGTGCAAGGGCGCGGGGGAAGAGGATGAAGGGTTCGTGGGTGAGCGATCGCAGCTCAATTGTTGTCTGTGCGGCCAAGGGATGGGCAGCGGGCAGCGCCACCACCAGGGATTCTTGCCAGACGGTCAGTTCTGCAAAGCCTGCCTCTTCTACCGGGGGACGCACAAAGCCAACATCCAACCGTCCTGCCTTCAGTGCGGTGAGTTGCTGATCCGTTGTCAGCTCCCGCAGTTCCAGCGTGACCTCGGGTAGAGCGCTGCGCATTTGCCGCAAGATTTTGGGAAGCACGTTGTAAGTGGCCGAGCTGACAAAGCCAATGCTCAGTTGCCCCAGTTCGCCCCGGCTGGCCTGTTGACCCCGCAGGATGGCGCGATCGAGCCGTTGCAGAATCGCCTGACAATCCTCTAGAAAGCTCTGCCCCGCTGCGGTGAGTTCGACCTGGCGACGGGTGCGGTGAAAGAGCTGGAACCCCAGCTCTGCTTCCAGTTGGCGAATTTGCTGGCTGAGGGGCGGCTGCGCCATGTGCAAGCGCTCGGCGGCGCGTCCGAAGTGCAATTCCTCGGCCACCGCTAGAAAATAGCGCAAATGCCGCAGCCGCCCCTCAGCCAGCAAATTCGCCAACTGGAAGCAGAGCTGGGGTTCCAGCTCTTTCACCGCACCCGTC
>JBCBSJ010000138.1:0-11775 GCA_039819245.1 Cyanobacteria bacterium J06638_20 | reverse complement strand
GCGGTGCCCGCGCCATATAAAATCAAGGGTTTTAGCAGGGGTTTTGTCCTGTACTGAGAACCCGACCGTGTCTCTGCCCGTAGGGTCGCGTCTCACGCAGAATCACATCGTGATCAGGGAAAAAAGCGCCCTAATGACCCATGCTTTACCAAGATGAAGGGTGTGTTACGATATCGCCGGATTCTCTGGAATTGCATCTGTAGGATTTGACACCAACTTGTTTTCGAGCCAAGCTAAAATTATTGCGGAATATACAGAGTGGTTAGGAAATTCAGTCGTTAGCCTGACTACACTAGCGCGAATCAGGGGCTTAGTTTAGGAGATGCAGTTGCAGGAGTACGTTGTCTGACATCTGCTATTGCCTTTCCACCTAGGCTTGTATTCCGCCTTTTGCATCTCCAATTTTTCGACGTTTAGTTTATTACTCTCAATTTTTATTTTTTTCTCTGACTGCTGTACAGGCATTTTTTAGCCTGCTATGCGGCCTTTTCTCAGTGCTACCCACTGCAACGATTTCTCGGATTCGGCACTTTTTGTCATAAGATATGGCGTTTTTTCAACCCTTTTTTAAACACTGGAAGATCTATCAGAAGATCGGCTCTGGCTACGGCGTGGCGATCGCCATTGGTTTTATTGGCTCACTGGCTGGGCTTGTTGTTGCTGACTATTTTCAGGGGCGAGCAGTATTTCGGTTAGCTGATGCCCAGCAGCAATCGCAACTGTTAGAGAGTTTTGAGCGCGCAGCCGAAGCGTTTCACCTCCACAGCACAAGGCTCAGTTTGCTGGAAGTAGGGAGCGATCGCTTCGAGGAGCAATATCTCCAAATGCAAACCAATTTGGTTCGCATCGAAGTGCTTAAACAAGAAATTGATGACTATCTATACAGCGATCCCTTTTGGCTGGCCGCGCCCCCGGCTACATTTTCGCAGCTCATTCAAACCTACGCGCAGCAACTGTCTGACAGCAGCATGAGGGTTGAACAGCTTGTCCAAGCATCGTCTAAAGGGGGTGTGGTTCAGCCAAAATCCATACAAGAGCAGCTGCGTGATATTGCCGTAAATGAGGAGGCGCTTGCGACTGATCTGCTGCACGCTCAGCTCATCCGAGTTATCGATGATGCCCATGCTCAGGAATATAGAGCAAGCACAGAACTGGAATCAGCACAGGGATTAGAAAAGCTGATTATTGTGCTGAGCATTATCGGTTCGGCAACGATAGCGGGGGTTACGGCTTGGCAGACAACGCGGGCGATCGCCCAACCATTAGAAGAGTTGACACAGGTTGCCCAAGATGCGGCGCAACATGACACCTTTGATGCCAAAGCCAATGTTGTGTCCGACGACGAAATTGGGATGCTGGCACAGTCGTTCAATGCTCTTATTGAACAAGTGTCGCAACGTACCAAAGCCTTGGAGCAATCGGTCGCCGAAGCGAATCACCAAACGAAGAAGATCGAGCATACCGTGGCTGTGCTGCGGCGCACGCAAACCCAGTTGGTACAAACTGAGAAAATGTCATCCCTGGGGCAGATGGTGGCGGGTGTTGCCCATGAAATCAACAATCCCGTTAGTTTTATCTATGGCAACATCGACTATGTCAAACAATATGTGTATCAACTGCTCACCTTGATTGAGCAATATGAGCAGGCCTTTCCGCAGCAGACTGACCAAATCCGCGAGTACGAAGAAGCGATTGATTTAGACTTTTTACGTCGGGACTTGCCCAAGCTGTTGGCCTCGCTCAATGTGGGAGCTGAGCGCATTCGCAGTCTTGTCCTGTCGCTACGGATCTTTTCTCGACTCGATGAATCCGAGGTTAAATCTGTAGACCTGCACGAAGGGATAGATAGCACGTTGGTCATTTTGGGGAATCGCCTCAAGGCACAATATAATCGCCCCGCCATCCATGTCATCAAAGATTATGGTGCTCTTCCCACTGTGGAATGCCGTCCGGGGCATCTCAATCAGGTTTTCATGAATGTCTTGGCGAATGCTGTGGATGCCCTCGACGAGCGCTATGCCCGCGAACAAGCTGCTCAAGCATCAGGGGATGCAGATTATGATGCGGATTGGAGGCCGGTCATCAAGCTGCAAACCCGTGAGCGTGATGGACAAATCTGCATCAACATCACAGATAATGGGATTGGCATGCCTGAAGGGACGCAGGCCAAAATTTTTGATCCGTTTTTCACGACCAAGCCCATCGGCAAAGGTACTGGACTTGGGATGTCGATTAGCTACGAAATCATTGTGAAGAAGCACCTAGGATCTATCAATGCTTGGTCTTCTGCTGGACAGGGAACGACCTTCCATATTCAGCTACCAATAAAGTTGAGCGATCGCCAACAACCTGCGATCGCCAACCTCAAAGTTAGTTAATGCCAATGCTCCAAGCGGCTAGCGAAAGCGATGTCTCGAAAAAAATATCCCCGCTAGCTTCGACTGAGCGTAGCTATACGAAGGCGGTACCCTTCGACTGCGCTCAGGGCACCACCTGTAAAAGGATAGTCTTGCTTGAAAATTACCTAAGTTGCTAGACCATTAGCCTATGTGGCAAAGGACTTGCCGCAACCGCAGGTCTGATTAGCGTTGGGATTCGTGAACTGGAAACCGCCGCCAATCATCGCATCGCTGTAGTCGAGCATCATGCCATAGAGGTAGAGCATACTCTTGGGGTCGCAGACCACCTTGAAGCCGTCGTAGTCGAACACTTCATCAGTCGGCTGAATGCCACTGGGGTCTTCAAAGTCCATGGTGTAAGACATCCCAGAGCAACCGCCTTGGCGTACACCAACCCGCAGGCAAAGATCTTTACCTTGCTTTTCGCGCAGAGCTTTTACCTGGGCAACAGCCATATCGGTCATCAGGATTCCCCGGGGTGGAGTGGTTGTTGCTTGTGTCATAGATGTCGAAATCTCCTTTGAAAAAGTGCTATTCGCTGGATGTTCTGTTCGCTATGCGTCTCTGCCTTGAGGGTCTTCAAAGGGATGGGAAGCTTGCAAGGCTGCAATGTTGTAACGCCTGTTCCGAAACCCTTTCTCCTATTCGATTAGGTTAGCCTGCTAGCGGCGCCAAGTCACGCCTCAGACTCCTTATTCGATACTACCGGATAAGTAATGTAAACGACCGAGATCCTTAAGTTTCGATAGATTGAAGATATTCGATGTATGAATAAAGAATTTAGGGAGATACGGCGGAAAGATAGGGTGCTGTAGGATGCTTTGAACGGGGGCAGAGTTTGGGTGAGCGATCGCCTGAAATGCTTTCACATATTGCCTAGCGGCTCTGATTAAAGCGCTGATCGGCGTTAAGACTCTACTCTTACTCACCTCGGTCTACTCATCCAGGATTTCCCCCTTTTGAGACGGTTTCTATTACGGTTCTTATTGATGCCCTACCATTGGATTTTCTTCTCCCTATCATTGGTGATCTGTTTTTGATCGACCGCATGCTAGATCGCAATGGCTAGGTGTTTCGATTCTCGTTGCCACTACTACCATTAGTAGCTGTTTGAAAGCATTGGAATGTGCAATATGACTGGTTTGACCCCTGCAACTCGTCGTCGGCTCCTGAAATTGCGTCAGGTTCCTAGTGTTTGGGAGGGCGATCGCCGTTTACTCGGTTCCAACGCAAGCAACCCCTTGCTCGGTGGCGAAAGTTCAGACGTACCGGGGGACTGTGTACTTTGGGTTGATGGGGTGGATGAGTCAGTGCGGGCGATCGACATGATCCCATCCGAGGCGGGCCCCGAAGCGGTTGTGCGTACCCTGCTTAAGGCGATGGAAACCCCTACGGGACCGCATGCCCAGCCCGCTCGCCCCCAACGCATTCTGGTATGCAATCGCGAGATGCAATTTTTCCTGCGGGGGGTACTGCAAGACCTCGATATTGCTGTGGAATACACTGCCGACCTGCCCCTTATCGACGAGATTTTCCACAGCTTGCAAGAATTTGCCGGGAAAGTGAGCCCCCAACTGCCTGAGAAGCAAGCCGGTCGGCTGGAGCAGTTGGCCTACGACATTTGGCAGGATGCGCCTTGGGAAAACCTGGATGAGGAAAAAATCTTCTCTGTCCGCCTTAACTATCGTGATGTCGATACGCTCTATGTTTCCATCCTGGGTTTGCTGGGGATGGAGTATGGCTTGTTGATGTATCGCTCTCTGGAATCGCTCAAGCGGTTTCGGCAGGAGGTGATGGGGGGAAACTCCCAGGAAGAGGTGGAGAGCGCTTTCATGCAGCAGGATTGTTTCTTCCTCACCTATGACCCCGACCATAGCGAGTCGAACGGGCATGCGACGCCGGAAATTCCGCCGATTATGCCGACCTT
This sequence comes from Cyanobacteria bacterium J06638_20, assembly GCA_039819245.1. Classification (GTDB taxonomy): domain Bacteria; phylum Cyanobacteriota; class Cyanobacteriia; order Elainellales; family Elainellaceae; genus Vacuolonema. The sequence goes on along the minus strand of JBCBSJ010000138.1, from coordinate 7,449 downwards.
TGGCAGCATTCATCCCCTGGAAGGGATGCAACCCATTGCCTACGAAGAGGATGCCAGCATTATGGTGGTTGCCCTTGAGGCGCTACATCGCTTCTTTGGCAATCAGTTGGAAGGCATGGACACTCGCTATTTCCCTAAGCGAAGCAAGCGATATCGCATTGATGATCCGATGGAACCGGGCAAGAAAGTGTCGATTACTGTCGCGACGGAACCGACGATCGCCGAGGATTTAGCCAAAATGGGCGATGAGCTGATGGGGGAAGAGCTGGACGATGATGTGGATGATTTGGAGGCACTGCCCTTGCCAGAAATGCTGGCGCAATTGTTGGAGCAGCAACTCATCGACGAAGGCCCGGTGCTGCAAGATACCCTGATGCCGCCCCAGGCGTTTTATAGCCTCGGAGCTGTGCCCTTGTCCATGGTGACGGATCTACGGGAAACCGTGAAGTTTCACCAGTCATCCGACGCCAAGCTGCCCAAGAAGCTGGAATGGTTTCCCGTCATCCTGGTGCAGACCACCCGCCCGAAAGCGCTTGAGATGATCGAAGCGGTGAAAGGGGCTGGTGGCTTGCAGGGCATCTGCTTCAATCCAGGGGAGGATCCTCTGGGTGACCAGAGCTATGACTTGGGGATTTTGCAGTTGGTTGATGGCGGTTTGCAGTTGTTTGGGGAGTTTGAGGAAGACGATCCGGTGCATGTGGAAGCCCGTCGCAAATGGGACGAGCGATGCAAGAAGACCAAGGGGCAATGCGGGTTGGTGATTGCGCGGGGCGTCACGGGAGCAGCGCGGGGCAACCCTGGATTGAAAGACATGATGGGGTTCTTTGAGGTGCAATCGCTCTCGGCTGAAGATTTGGGGCTAGGCAGGCTCCAGATGGTGCGCCCCTACGACGACCTATAGGGCGGAATGCGCTATGGGGGAGAAGACAGCCTGTGATCCTCCTTGGGTTTATTACAAATGTTCATAAAACGCTGCGATCGCCTGAAATCAGAGAAATTCGCTGCTTTATGCTGAAGCAACGTGACGTGGGACGATGGGCGATCGCGAAGAACTGTAACAGATCCTGAACAAACGCATATCTGGCTTAGAATCCGGTGATACCATCCAGGAAAACTGTTCAGGGAAAATTTCATGGCAGAAGAACTGACTGGACAAACTCCTATTTTCGGTGGCAGCACTGGTGGGCTGCTCACAAAAGCTGAAGTTGAAGAAAAATACGCAATCACTTGGACGAGCTCGAAAGAGCAAGTTTTTGAGATGCCAACGGGCGGCGCAGCGATTATGAATGAGGGAGAAAACCTCCTTTATCTGGCTCGTAAAGAACAGTGCCTTGCACTGGGTGCTCAGCTCCGCACGAAGTTCAAGCCAAAAATCAGTGATTACAAGATCTATCGGATCTACCCCAGTGGGGAAATGCAATACCTCCATCCCGCTGATGGAGTCTTCCCCGAGAAGGTGAACGAAGGTCGTGGGATTGTCAACAGCGTTCCCCGCAGCATTGGCGAAAACCCTTCGCCAGCAGCGGTGAAGTTCAGCGGCAAAGAGACCTACGATCCCTAAGCTTCGGCGGCTTTTTGGTTCATCAATATCATTCGAAATTATTCGAAAAGGCGAGGCTTCTCGCCTTTTTTTGTGTCAAAGCCGTGCCTCAGGTTTCCAGATTTTTGGCTACAGGTTTTGGTGAACTTGCACAATGGAGGGGCGCGTATTGCTCTGCCTCCCTCATGCAGACCTGAAATGAACCGCAGAGGCATGGAGGTTACGGAGGGTAACGAGGGAAGAAAGGTAGGATGACATCTACGGTTCTTGCTACTGACTCCTCCACCCTTCAAGTGAGCGATCGCAACGAAGCCCATCTATTCATCACCCATCTACGTATTCATGATTCTTCCCGACATTACCGAATTTACTCGACTGGCTGAGACAGGCAACTTCATTCCGGTGTACCAAGAGTGGGTAGCCGACCTGGAGACGCCCGTTTCGACTTGGTACAAGGTATGTGCAGGGCAGCCCTATAGCTTTTTACTGGAGTCGGTGGAAGGGGGCGATCGCATCGGTCGCTATAGCTTTGTGGGATGTAATCCGTTGTGGGTGTTAGAGGCGCGGGGCGATCGCAGCACCCAGACCTACCGCGATGGCTCTCAGCAGCAGTTTGCCGGGGATCCCTTCGATGCGCTGTCGGCTTGCTTGCAGCCCTATGAGCCCGTCACGTTGCCCCAACTGCCAACGGGAATTGGCGGGTTGTTTGGCTGCTGGGGCTATGAGCTTATTCGCTGGATCGAGCCACGGGTGCCTGTATTCGAAGCAAACGATGATGATCTGCCCGATGGCCTATGGATGCAGGTGGATCAGTTGCTCATTTTCGACCAGGTGAAGCGCAAAATTCTGGCAGTGGCCTATGCCGATTTGCGGGAGACGACGGATTTGCAGGCGGCCTATGACCAGGCGTGCGATCGCGTCCGTCAGATGGTCGCCAAACTGCAACTTCCCCTCTCGGGCAAAGACACCGTGCTGGAATGGAGTCCGCCTTCCACCGATACCGATGCACCACCCATTGCCTTTCAAAGTACCGTCACCCGCGAGCAGTTCTGCGCCAATGTAGAAAAAGCCAAAGACTATATCCGAGCCGGCGACATCTTCCAGGTGGTGATTTCCCAACGACTAACGGCCTCCTACCAGGGTGATCCCTTTGCGCTGTACCGTTCTCTACGGTTGATCAATCCTTCTCCCTACATGGCATACTTCCACTTTGGTGACTGGCAGATCATTGGTTCTAGCCCCGAAGTGATGGTGAAGGCGGACAATGTGCCCGAGGTGACGGAGAAGCTTGCGACCCTGCGCCCCATTGCGGGAACCCGTCCCCGTGGTGCGACGCCCTCGGAAGACGATACCCTGGCAACGGATTTGCTGAACGATCCCAAAGAAGTAGCCGAACATGTCATGTTAGTGGACTTGGGGCGCAACGACTTGGGGCGGGTCTGTGACATCGGCTCGGTGCAAGTGGATGAGTTGATGGTGATCGAGCGCTATTCCCATGTCATGCATATTGTTAGCAATGTGGTGGGGCAGTTGCCGCCCAGCAAGACGGCCTGGGAGTTGCTGAAGGCTACCTTCCCGGCGGGTACGGTGAGTGGCGCTCCCAAAATCCGTGCGATGGAGATTATTCATGAACTGGAGGGCTGTCGCCGGGGCATCTATTCCGGTGCCTACGGCTACTATGACTTTGAGGGGCAGTTGAATACGGCGATCGCCATCCGCACTATGGTCGTTCGTCACCAGCCCAACGGCGTCTCTGAAATTCGGGTGCAGGCAGGGGCAGGCCTGGTGGCTGACTCAGTGCCGGAAACGGAGTACCAGGAAACCCTGAACAAGGCGCGGGGGATGCTAGAAGCCATCCGCTGTCTCCAAGCCCAAACACCCATTGAGTAACCCATCGCTGCCACAGCTGCAGTTTGTTATCTTAGGGCGATCGCCCCACCCAAAACCGCAAGTGTTTAGCTCTAAAAGTGTTTAACTCTGAACCCGTGAACCCGATATCCATCAATGCCCTTCTTATCACCCAATCTTCACCCACCGAGTTTCGGCAAACGGGACCGGGGTGGACATGGGCGCGATTGAGTCGTAATGCCGGGGAGTGGCTGCAACTTACGCTCTTTGGAAATGACCAACAGTTGGGTGACTATATCCCAGATTGGGAGATTCCAGAACGGGTGTATGAGGTCGTCTTTTGGGTTGTGGCAGTCATTCTCATCAGTTGGACCAGTTGGCAACTCTATCGGTTGCTGGTTCCCTACATGGCCGGATTGTTGGGGCGTCAGCAGGAGTTTGTCCGTGTTGGCCAGGTCGAAGACGAGCCGCAGGCGTCGGTGGAGGAATGGGTAGCGCGATCGCGCCGAGCGCAACAAGCGGGAGACTATCGGGAAGCCTGCCGTGCCCTCTACATGGCTTCTCTTCAGCGATTGAACGATGCCAACCTGATTCCGCAGCAAGGGAGCCGTACCGATGGGGAATACCTATCGTTGGTGCAGCGCTTACCGCGATCGCGCGCCTATGCCCTGCTGGTACAAACCCATGAGCAACTCTACTTTGGCGATCGCCCTGCCACTGCCGAGCGTTATCAACAATGCCAGCAAGCGTTCCAGGAGATTTCAGCCTCATGAAAGGCACGACGCGCCGCAACTGGATCATTGCCTTAGTCATGGGGAGCTTGCTGATTCTCAGCCTGGCGCTGGCTCCCGCCAACAGTCAGTCTCAGGTGGGTTCTACCTACAGTCGCGCCCCAGAGGGCTACGCCGCCTGGTATGCCTATCTGGAAGAACAGGGTGCACCTGTGCAACGGTGGGAGCGTCCCTTATCGAGCTTGGGCTTAAATGCCAACCCGTTTGACCCGTTTGAGGCGGAATCGGAATCGGAGCCGGATGCTCCCATCCCCGATATTGCTAATCCCAGAGTGCTGGTACGGGTTTTTCCATCTCTGGCTCCGCCATCCATCGCCAATATGGCTACGGCTTGGGCTGAGCTAGGAAATGTTTTGGTACTGGTGGGCATCAATACCCCTGTTGCGGATACGCCGTTCTCATCGATGCTAGACAGTCCCCAGGGGGCTGTGCTAGTGGAAACCCGCCGCCGTCAAAGATCCCAAGCGGCTGAAAACGTTTTGCTTTCCGACGCGGCGGGCGCCGTGGCCTGGGAGCAAACGGTTGGCAACGGCAAGGTGATTTATGTGGGGCCGTCCTTTCTTGCTGCCAATGGTTACCTTTCGGAACCCGGCAATATCCCGTTCCTCGCCAATCTGGTAATGGAGCCGCAGTTGCCCATCTATGTCGATGAGTATTTGCATGGCTACCGCGATCGCGAAACCGAAGCGGAGGAAACCCAAGATACCCTATTCAGCTATATGAGCCGCACGCCTGTGTTGCTGGTGTTAGTGCAAGCGACGGTGCTAGTGCTGCTTCTAGTGTGGGGCGATCGCCGCCTTGGCCCTCCTGAAAAAAGGGTGCCGCCCAAGCAGAACAGCAGCGAAGCCTACATTAAAGCCCTTGGGAGTGTGTTGCACAAAGCTGAGAGTAGCGAGTTTGTGGTAGAAACCGTGGGCAAGGCTGAGCGAGAGCGAATTCAGCGATCGCTTGGGCTAGGCGCTGTTCCCGTCGATGCTCAAACCCTGCTCACAACCTGGAAAAACCAGACGGGCAAGCCGACCACTGACCTCAAAGCGGTATTACAACGTCTCCAGAAAAATCGTCGTCTCTCGGAGCGAGAATTGCTAATCTGGTTGGGTAAACTGCAACAACTCCGCCGGGATTTGCCCTGAACCTATGACCACTCCTCCCAAAGCCGCATTCGTGAAACTGGCTCAGGCTCTTGGAGCCGTCATTGTCGGGCAAAATACCCTGGTGCGGCAGCTCCTGGTTGCCCTTCTCAGCGGTGGCCATGTCATCCTCGAAGGTGTGCCGGGAACGGGGAAAACACTGCTGGTCAAGGTCATGGCGCGATTGACTCAGGCCGAGTTTAGCCGCGCCCAACTCACCCCCGATATCCTGCCATCGGATCTGCTGGGGACTAACATTTTTGACCTCAACACCCGCACCTTCACCCTACGGAAAGGCCCCATATTCACCGAAATCCTACTTGCGGACGAAATCAACCGCACGCCGCCTAAAACCCAAGCCGCGCTGCTAGAGGCGATGGAGGAACAGCAGGTCACCATTGATGGTGACAGCCTGCCCCTCCCGGATCTGTTCTGGGTCGTCGCCACCCAAAACCCCCTGGAATTCGAAGGCACCTATCCCCTCCCCGAAGCCCAACTCGATCGCTTCCTATTCAAGCTGGTGGTGGATTATCCCGAAGCCAAGGCGGAACGACAGATGTTGGTCAATGCTCAAGCGACACTGCAAACCCGCCGCCAAGATCTCGCCAAACTTCAACCCATCCTGACGGTGAAACATGTACTCGCTGCCCGCCAGCTCGTGCGCCAAGTCACCCTCACCGATGCACTGCTCGACTACCTACTGGCGCTGGTTCAGCGTACCCGTCAGCACGCCGACCTGGAGCTAGGGGCATCCCCCCGCTGTGCCATTGCCTGGATGCACGCCAGTAAAGCCCATGCTTGGTTGGGCGATCGCGACTATGTCACCCCTGACGATATCAAAGCCGTCGCCGCCCCACTCCTCCGTCATCGCCTTATCCTTCGCCCCGAAGCACAACTCGACGGCCTCAAGATCGATGATGTGATCACCGGAATCCTCGGCCAAGTCTCCGTTCCCCGCTAGTTATAGGTTGGCGATTGCTACGAAGCTTGACAAACTTGTACCTATTGATTTTGCTTTTACGCTAGTTGATGAGGCGTCTTGGGGTAGATTTTTGCATCTCATTTTGTGCAACCCAATCCTCAACGATGACTTGGATAATGTCTCATAAACGATCCAATCGAAGTGAAGCATCCACTTCACCATTTTGTAAACGTTCAAGAGATGCGAGCCAGTCATTCCACATGGCAGGGTCAGCAGGAGAACCATCTTCTAACAGGCTCATACCTCCAAGTAATCCACCTAAGTCATCAGACTTGGTTCTTTTGTAAAGGTTTTCTAGGAAGGAAAACATGGCTAAATATGCATCTTTCTCATTTAGCATCATTGGTCTTGACTCCATGTTTTGTTGGCATGTTTCTTGTGCACAATGATGGCTAAATATGAGCCCTAAAAGCGCTGGACGATTTCCTTGAGCTTCTGCCCTCTAGCAGCCGTAGGCAAAGCTGAAACGAGATTCCAGAGCACGTGAGGTAGTCCCAAGACACTGCCCAGATGGGCGCGCCACTTGCTCCAGTTGCGGAGCGATCGCCCACTGGGAACATTCCACCAGCGGTTGACAGAGCAAACCAACCCGTCGCCAACGGAGGTGACCTCATGCCACCATCCAGCCGGGATCAGCAGAATTTCGCCGGGATTGAGCGTAACGTCAATGCGATAGGGGAGAGCCTTGCGGAACCGTGGGAAGGATTCAAAGTCTGGGCGATTGGGGTAAACCTGGCTATACACCGCCCGCCGTTTTGCGCCGTGCAGTAAATGGTTCCACACCGAGAAGGGATGAAGATTGTAAAGCTGTGACGGCGGGAATAGCGTAACCTGCTTTGTCCCCACGAGCTGCATCAATGTCCCATCCATGGGGTCGTAGTGCAGGCAGGAGGTATGTCCGGCGGGGCCACACCAGAGATTGAGCGGTGTAACCGAGCCAGACAGCCCTAGGGTTGATTCGGCATCTGTCAGAACCGGAGCCTGTTCCAGGGTGGTTCCCTTGAGGCTGCATCGCGCCAGATAGAGGTCTTGCTCATGTGCCTCGCCGCTACGAATCAGGTCGGCATATTCGCGGAAGGAAATGCTATGAACTGTGACGCCGCTGCCCATATCGGCCCAATCGCGTTTGTCTTGCTGGTAGCGATCGCGCCCATACTG
>JBCBSJ010000137.1:0-11777 GCA_039819245.1 Cyanobacteria bacterium J06638_20 | reverse complement strand
TATGGCTCGGGTGTGTATTCCGATTCTGACAATCGTGTCCAGTTATCGCTATTCGATCAGTCGAACGCACCTACCCCGGAACCACCGCCCATATCTGGGCGCTTAGGGATTAAGCCCGAAACTAATCCCGTTATCACGATCAAAGCTAAGCCCAAACCTAAATCTAAGTCTAAGGCCAAAACCAAGAAACCATCTAGAGCCAGACCCAAGCCTAACGATAAGCCCTGGTTCAGTGTGTGGATGCTCACTACAGACGGTGACTTTCATCATTTTGAAGATCTGAAGGACGCCTCAAAAGAAGCACTAATCGCCCTCACTGAGAAGCATCATGCTGGCCTGCTAGCCCCCTACTTTGTTCTGCCCTACGGCGTCCATCCCGGCGATCGCCAACATTATGAACGCCAGGAATTCAGCCTACAAGGGGATGAGATAGCAGGCTGGCATACCGTCATTTGGCAGATGGATGACCTGCAACACAGAAGGCTAGCTCGACTGGCACGGGCGCTCCCTGGCCAAGACCCTCAGCTAGCGCTCGATAAGCTGGTTAACTGCCTGCCCTACACCTCCAAGCCAGAGAACGATATTTTCTGGGACGGTGATGAGCCGGAAGCGGGCGATCGCCTCTCTGGCTACACTTCAGTTCCCGAATATGTCGAGGGCATCTACTCCGGTAAATCCATCAAGGGTGATCTATCCATCACCTTGGACGATGGCTCTCAGGCGGCGATCGTAGCGTCCACCGCTCAAATCGTCTGGAGAGTGAACAAAGCAGGTGGGGAGATGTCGGTCAAACCAGGAAGAAACAATCAATCCCGATAACTGGAAGGAAGGGTAAATGGCTGTATTCTCTCCCCCCTAAAAATGGTGTATATGATGGGTGAAGTTACTGCACTGATGGGTAGAGGAGACAGGTGGATGAGCCTACCAACGATCGACGTTTCTAGTCTGACCACAGCGGATTGGATCGGGGTGATTTTTGGTGTGCTGGGAACTGGTTTGGCCATCGTCCCTATCGTGGGTGCTGTCTATGGCCAGCGACGCATTATCAAAAACCAGTTCGCGATCGTCTGGGGACTATCCCGATGGCTTAAACCCGAGGTGTTCTTGGGAAACGTGCGGGGTAAAAAGTACTACGATGCCTTCTACAAAGAACGAGATACTGACCTGCTTCTGGAAAATGCCCTGAAGGACGGTCAAAATGTTGTGGTGGTGGGACGCCCCTTGAGCGGGAAAACCCGAGCGGTCTATCAAGCCCTGCGTCAGCGATGGTGCCATGTCACCTTGCCCCGAGCTGTCGAAATCAACCTGGAACGCTTTGAATTTCCCAAACGATTTCGCCTCCTGTTCTGGCTCAAGCAGGTGATGGTGATTGATGACCTTCAGCGCTTTGTCGAACAACCGAACTTTGAGTTGCTCTTACGCGAGGTGGTGCAACGTGAAATTCAACTGATTGCTACCTGCCGTTCGGGAGAAGACTGGAAGCGCACCCGAACGGCATTGCTTGATAAGCAATTGGATGCCGACACCATCTTCGATCAGGTGGTGAATTGGCCGCTGGTAGAGGATGAGATTGGCCAAGCGATTGCCGAACGACTGAAGCGGGAATGGAATCCCCAACGGTTTGATGGAACGGTCGGGTCTGTGATTTTGCCTCTTGGAGAGATGGGGCGTCGATTTGAAGACTGTGACCCGTTGCAGAAGAGCCTTCTGCGGAGTCTTCAAATGCTGTATCGCTGTGGGATCTATCGAGGGAATCAAGCCTTTCCCCTGAACTGGGTGAAAGTGGTTGCCCAGAATCGCGGGGTCAGGGGTCAACCTTATGAGTGGACAGGATGGTTTGAAACCTTAGCGGCTAAAGAGTTCGTCATTTTGCAAGATCAAGCCGTTCAGGCAGAAGAAGCCTATCTGGACAGTATCATTGCCCCTGCCGTTGACCAGTCCTTACTCGCAACGATGGAAACGGTTCAGGGGATATTAGCTGATGAACCCGAGGCGTTAGTTAAGCTTGGCAACCGGGCGAATGAGATTGGCAAAACAGACTTGGATATTGCAGCTTATCAAAAGCTCTCCATTGATACCTACACCAAAGCGTTAAAGTTATACACCCGCCAGCAGTTCCCCACCGACTATGCCAACACCCAGAACAACCTGGGCACTACCTACAGAACCCTGGCTACGGTGGAGGACAAAGCGGCCAATTGCAAGCGCGCCATTGACGCCTATACCGACGCCTTAACGGTGCGCACCCGCCAATCCTTCCCCATGGCCTATGCCAGCACCCAGAATGGCCTGGGCAATGCCTACAGCACCCTGGCGGAGGTGGAGAACAAAGCGGTCAATTGCAAGCGCGCCATTGACGCCTTCAACGACGCCTTAACGGTGAGCACCCGCCAATCCTTCCCCATGGCCTATGCCAGCACCCAGAACAACCTGGGCAATGCCTACAAAACCCTGGCGGAGGTGGAGGACAAAGCCGACAATTGCAAACTCGCCATTGACGCCTTCAACGACGCCTTAACGGTGAGCACCCGCCAAACCTTCCCCATGGACTATGCCAGAACCCAGAACAACCTGGGCACTGCCTACAGAACCCTGGCGACGGTGGAGGACAAAGCGGCCAATTGCAAGCGCGCCATTGACGCCTATACCGACGCCTTAACGGTGCGCACCTGTCAAACCTTCCCCATGGACTATGCCATGACCCAGAACAACCTGGGCAATGCCTACAGCACCCTGGCGGAGGTGGAGGACAAAGCGGCCAATTGCAAGCGCGCCATTGACGCCTATAGCGACGCCTTAACGGTGCGCACCCGCCAAACCTTCCCCATGGACTATGCCAACACCCAGAACAACCTGGGCACTGCCTACGGCATCCTGGCTATGGTGGAGGACAAAGCGGCCAATTGCAAGCGCGCCATTGACGCCTATAGCGACGCCTTAACGGTGCGCACCCGCCAATCCTTCCCCATGGACTATGCCAGCACCCAGAACAACCTGGGCAATGCCTACAAAACCCTGGCGGAGGTGGAGGACAAAGCGGCCAATTGCAAACTCGCCATTGACGCCTATAGCGACGCCTTAACGGTGCGCACCCGCCAAACCTTCCCCATGGACTATGCCATGACCCAGAACAACCTGGGCACTGCCTACAGAACCCTGGCTACGGTGGAGGACACAGCCGACAATTGCAAGCGCGCCATTGACGCCTATAGCGACGCCTTAACGGTGCGCACCCGCCAAACCTTCCCCATGGACTATGCCATGACCCAGAACAACCTGGGCACTGCCTACAGCACCCTGGCCACGATGGAGGACACAGCCGACAATTGCAAGCGCGCCATTGACGCCTATAGCGACGCCTTAACGGTGCGCACCTGCCAAACCTTCCCCATGGACTATGCCAGCACCCAGACCAACCTGGGCATAGCCTACAGAACCCTGGCTACGGTGGAGGACAAAGCCGACAATTGCAAGCGCGCCATCGCCGCCTTCAACGACGCCTTAAGGATATTCACAGAAGAAGATTTCCCAGAAACCTATCCAATCGTCGCCAGAAATCTGGATGGAGTTCGTAGGCTAATGGACGACGAAGAAAACGGATGATATTCCTGTTCAAATTTTTCTCAGATAGTGAAGCTTTGGAGGGTTAAGGCTCTGGATGGGTGGCTGAACAGCAAGCCTTCAGAACAGCAGCCTATGCTCAACGTTGAGAGCGAGGACAATATCGGCGATCGCAAAAAAGTACAAATATTCGCCTTAGTCCAGATAGAAACGACTAGAATCTATTCAGGAAAAGGCTTTCGACTCAACCAAGAGGGAGGGATGAATGGTTGCTTCGCACTGCAACTACTCAAGTCTGAAACCCTAGGCTTTTCGTTCGCATCCCCCAAACTCACGAACGAGAAAATGGGGGTTTCAGACCATAACCCGCAAGTGATAAAGGCCAAAATCAGGCCAACCCCAAAAAACGGAGGATTATTTATGACAGCGATCACCCCGTCCAGTGACATCCCAAGCTCTATCTCAACCTTGGAGCAACTATCTGCTTGGACACTACTCGCCCTGCAAGATATCAACGGCGATCTCCTCATTCAAGAGGCCGCAAACGCTCCATCTGAGCTGGCGATCGCCGCCAACCCTTACCGCATCGTCGTTGATCCAAGCGACTACCACACTCGGCTCTTAACCCGTGCCTCCATCCGCCTCGAAGATGACTGGTTTACCAAGAAATTGTGGTTAGCCGTCCAGGAATTCTCGGCTGACGCCTTGCCCGCTAAATTCCGTGTGGTCTAATGCCCTCTCCACCCCGCCCCACGAGCCCATTCAATCGACCATCAGGGGCTCATCCTGGGGGCAGTGCTTGGCGTCCCCCCTCACAAACCCGCCCAAACTGGGCACCAAACACGAGCGCCCCACCTGGAGTTAGAGGAACGGGCAACGCCCCGGTCTGGCACCCCCCTAGCCCGCCAAGTCCACCCACGCCTACCCCTCACATCCCCTTATCAGAGCGCCTGAGAGGGAATCGGTTCTCTGACCCTGGCTCACTCCGTCCGCCACCCCCGTCCCTCCCAGGCCGTAGCGTCACCCTGCCGCGAACCGAGTATCGTCCCCTTTCAGAAGCCCTGAGAGGAATTCCGAGATCGCAGTCCCCTTACCTCAACCCACCACCCCCGGCTACCATTCGCCCCCTACCAGGGATGAGCCGCGCCAGAGTGCCCAGGGTGAGAAATATCGGGATAGGGGCGGGCTTGGGGTTGCTCGATAGCCTCATTCCTGCTGATAGCCCCATCCGACCGGGCTTGCTTCCCGCCCCCGTACGTGACCGCCTCCGACCAGAGTGGAACCCCCCAGCTCCCGGCGTCCCCCAGTGGGCACCCAACGCCCTACGGTCGCAATTTGACTCCATCCCCCTGGATGTAGGCGCTATCACCCAGGGCAACCCGATTGCCCTGGGCTTGGTGGAGCTTGGAGCGGCGGGACTGGAGCGAACGATTGCTAGCTTCTGGAACGGGCTAAACCCTCCTCAGCACCCACCCGAACCCCTACCAATCGACCCAGCTTGGCAAGGGGAGTATGGCACCCTCTATAACGTGACGGTGCTCTATTCCTATGAAAGCCGGGGAAGACCAAGAACAGCCCAACGGACAGTGCAACTCTGGGGAGCGTTCGCGGTGGTCGTTGGCAACAACCCAGACGCCGAAGGAAGGAAGCAAGACTTTCACTACAGCGCAGGGCACATAGTGCCTGAACTGACCGCGTTTTCAATCCCTCCCCCCCTCACAACCGAAGTGCTATCGGCTGTACCTGTTGAGACAACGTCCACCCTGCCCCAACCCGCAAACCCACTTCCCCAACTGTCGCCCCCCGTTCCCATCCCCATTGCCGCGCCACGTCCCTACAGCCCCGCCGCTCCAACAGCCCCGCCTGCCATCACTCCGCCTCAAAGTCCCCCAGAGTTTGCCCCACCGCTGACAAGCACCCCTCCAGCCCCCCGTCCTGTTACAGCCCCACCCCTCCCAGGGAGTGCGCCGTTTACCCCAAATCGTCCTGCTCTGTTACCCCGCCTACCGCTACTCTCTCCGGGTGCTGCTCTCAGACCTGGGACAATTCCACGCAATGCCCCAGGGACGCGATCGCCCACAGCCCCGCCAATACGATTTCCGGGGGCTGGAGCACCAACCACCCCCACGCCACGCCCGCCATGTCCACCCGGTTGTGTTTCAGGAGCACCCCAAGTGACTTGCCGATTTAGAGAAGATCCCTACACCCGCCGCATCCTTCAAAAAGTGGAGGTGCTAGAGCGCGATGTTGAAACCCTCAAGCAATTAGTGGGTGAAGATGAAGCCGAATTGACGGTTAAAACCACTTATTTGCATCCTGATGCGGGCGTGTGGGGCACCGACCCAACTAACCCGGATGCCACCGCCGACGATGCAGGCTGGCGGCTACCACCCCCTGAAATCAGTCGATGGATTTCCCCTCAGCCCCGTATCCGGTGGCTGGTGGAAACTCTAAGAGCCTTTGCTGAGCATGACGAATACAAACACCGTCAGGTCTACCCCAAGGAAACCAGTGCAACCGTACCCGAACGCTGGCAATTGCTTTCCCCCCGAGTATCACAGGCCGTTGTTACCCTGGCTAATGTCGAAAATGGCCGAATCGGGCGATCGCGCTGGCAATTGGCCGTACCTCATTACCAGTTCGATGCCGAGGGCACCCCACCCGCCCTCAGCTTTAAGAAGGGGCAATGGTACGGCCAGCTATTTTTACTCGACAATACAAAAATCTTGGTTCACTGCGAAACCCAAGAAGAAGCAGAACGAACCCTATCAGCCCTCTCTCTATGGGTCAATCCTGAGATGATATCCAGTCCCGAAAACCCTGAACCTGTTCAGACGTTCGGGGTACGAAAAGGGCGGGAGTTATCGACTGCCGATGTAAAAGCTATTCGGATCGACTACTGGGATGCTGCCGACGATAGCGGTTTTCCAACCTGGGTAAAATTCCTCACCTAAGCCTATGAAACGCCGTCGCAACGCTCATCTACGAAAACGCCGCCGCCGCATTGACCCTGCGCAGTTACCGCATGGGGTTTCCGTCGAGCGCTTTGCAGAGCTTACCCACTACTCGCCCGCCGCGATTTATCGCAAGCTTCACCGAGGGCATCTAACCGGATATTTCCGTCGCGGTCGCTGGCTAGTCCCCTACCCTCCAATAGGAAGCTCTTTACCTGCCAACCTCCCTCCATTGCCTCAGCCAGATTCTAGTGGGGAGTAGGGTCAACACGCGAGGCTATTTTCCTCCAAACCCTTACCACGACTACCATAGAGCTGCCGGAATCAATTAGGAGAGAATTTCTTATGGCTGCTTTTGTTCCCGCTGATATCACCTCTGCCACGACTGAAGGCGCTTTGCTTCAAATCGCCCAAAAACTCCAGGAAGAGGAGCAAAACTATACTCCCGCTGAAGGCGTTGCCCGTCAGAACCGTGTCAACGTCGCTATCAACACCGATACGGGGCTAGCCACCATTAGCGCCACCCTGCCCGTCACCACTGTTCTAGGCGCGGGCGGCGCAATGACTGTCACTGCCGTTGAGTATGCCGTAGATGCCTAATCTACGACTGCAAGCGAGTTAGTTACGCAGCAACACAAGTACATAGGGAGAAATGAAGCATGGCACGTTTTTGGTGCAAAGTTGGCGGTGCGGTCGGTGATATCGGGGAAGTTCGCTTTGGGTTTACAGCCCCCGATGATGCCTACGATGGCATCGCGGATCAACTTGGAATCACCAAGCTGGGTGAGAATGACTCGGCGCGGGGGATTTCCTTTGGTACCAACTACCCCAAGCCCCCGCGAGTTCGCATCACGTACCGGGCTGCCAACGTAGGAGGGGGAACAGCAAACGATGTAACCCGCTCTGTAACCCGGTTCTGCGACCCTGATAAATTGGGGCAAGTTTTGAACGGGGGACTAGAGAACAACCGAATCACTGTTTCTGGACGGCAATATCCAATCGTTCAAGCATCCACCATCGGACGCTGAATCCTCGATCCTGGTTGGTTTTTTCCGCGTTGGTATCGAGTGTTTTCTAGCTGTTGGCCTGTCAGCAAATGACCATATCCCCGCTAGTTGCAGAGACAATCGTGTTACCGAACCGAGCGGAGTTTAGTTTTCAATCAGGGGTGTTTTCTGCCTATGTAGCCCGCCTATACTTGCCAGACTTTACCCGTCCGTGGCAGTTGGCGGGCTACATATCGTTATTGGTTGACCTTCCCATTATCGGAAGGGCGATCGCCGCTGATGCAAAGCTATTAATCAATGAACCCCGATTGATTTATTTGCCTGAATTCCGTCCTGTGTCTACTGTCTACTTTTCCCCTGTCAGTTGGCTGGAAAGACGCACGGCAAACTTCGACTTATGGGGAATAGATGAGATCTGACCTATGCAACAGGAAATTTGGAGTTTTATTGGTGGACTATTGGGCGCGGTCACATTCGTTCTCGCAATTGCAAATCGGGTGGGCGATCGCTTCCAAAAACTTGAATTAAATGTGCAAGAACTCAAAGGAAAGCTTGAGGTTCAAGCCGAAATCAACCGCGACCTCAGAGAAACCTTAGAGTACTTCTCAAACGGAGCAACCGAACAACTCAAGCATGTCAGAGGCCGCTTGGAAGACAAGGACAAAGAGATAAGTTGCCGCTTCACCGAACTATGCGACTCCCTCGATCACAAGCTTTCAGATGTGCAAGGCTTCCTTGCCAAAACAACCGACTTTGAACCCCGTAGATAATATGTTCAATTTCAAAAAAATCGCCCTATTTCTCCTCAGCCAAACACCCGAATTCATTACCTTCTGTGCTGAATTCAGACGTGAGATAGGCGATCGCAAGAAAACGAACTATCAGGTTGCAATCCGAACGAACGGGATTGTATACAAACACCTTCCAAGCAAACAGGAAAGGTATTTTTCTCCAAATTAAAACCGGGGTGACAGCCCCCGGCTTCATGAGATACACTTGTACTAGCCGGGTAAGACCACCTAGGCAGATGCACATAAATATTCACCCGCTCCCACTACTTCTGGGAGCGGATTTTTTGTATGAGGCTCAATAGGGCGTGTACCTCGTTTTCAACACTTTTAAGTCTCTCTTCTGCTTCTCCTATTAAGCCTGTTGTTCCCCCGGCTGATTAGGTTGCTTAGATCGCCGAACCATCTGCTCGATGTATTCAGACATTGAAACTCCGGCCTTTTCGGCGTTCTCTTTAAGCAGGTTCAGCCCTTCCTCGGTCAATCGGATAGAGGGGCGGTGCATTTTAGGTGCCCCCCATTTGGACGGCCTTGCCACGTTAAAACCCCCTGTACTAACGGGTTCTTATTGTACGCCTAAAATTTCTTCTTAGTAGGCTGACAAAAATTGAATTCTAGGCGTACAATATGGCAGTGCTCTATCAAGCCGGACACCTGGGCGGGCTGCTACACCCCGCCCTTCCTTGAAAACTGGAGGTCTTACTTTGAAACAGGTTTTATCACTAACCGAGCCTGAACTGGATTGGCTCATCAAGACTGTAGGCAGAGCAGAGGTTGACAACCCGACAGAGCAAGAAGTCAAAGACGATCTAACTGCCAGTCTTGGTACGCTCAAAGCCGCGTCCCAGTCCCTTGAATCAAAGCGGAGGGCGGCGCAATGAATCTACCCAATCCCATCTCTGCCGACTATCAAGTTCCCCGTGCTCAGCGAATAGCCGAGGCCATAGCCGAAGACGTGATGAATGCTGTCTGGGGGCACTATTGGTCATTCTCAATCCACGAACCCGCCCTAAAACGTGCTCTGGTGCGAGTCCTTGCTATGGGTCTATCCCACGGCAAACCCCTGGAAGAATCCTTAACCGACGTTGAGGTTCGGACGATCGACCAAATGGAAGGAAGCGCCGAATGGCGAAGGGGGACGGAGTATGAACACATCGCCTGAACTGTTCCCTTCTCCGCCTCCACCGACCCTTGAGTACGACTGGGAACGCCGCTGGACAAAGCTCCTGACCGAGCTTGCCTATCTTGTGTCATCAGGTGCATTCGTCAGCGAGGGAGAGCTAACCGAGCGGCTACAGGGTGCCATTTCCCAGGATGAAACTGAAGCCTTTTGGCGATCGCGCCTATTCGCCGTCGTCTGTCTACTCGCCGCTGAAAATACCCCCTCTAATTTGCTTCACTCTCTTACCGCCCAAGCCCTACGCCGTCTAGATGCGCCCGACAACTCGACTAAGCTTGCCGTCGAGCGAATGGATAACGCCCTGAACTATGCCATGAGCCTCTTGCAGCCATGACCGACACCCCATTCCCTAACCCACTGCCCGGAAAAGAGGTCACGATTGAGCAATGCATCGTTTTCGCTGCCTATGTCTTCGCTCTACGCGAAGCCTGCCGAGTGATCGTAAACCTCTCCCCTGAGTACACCTTTGAAGACTTGCTTACCCGCTTTGTTGGTGAGGCGGTTATTGCCGTCAGCATGATGCATCCTGACGCAGTGGGAGCCATCCTAGACGAAACCCTGCAAGTCATACAGAGAGAGCCTGATAAACCCTGAACTAATTAACACTAACCATAGTGATCGCAGCCATGCGATCGCCCTCTCTCCCGGACTTTGTGTGTTCCCATCATGTCGAAAAGCCGAGCGAGAGGGCGATTGGATTCCACCCCAATCGTGGGGGCGGGTTTGTTTCTGTTGTTACAGACGGTGTGGGGATTCCAAGCCCCTTAAGTCTCTACCATTGAAGGCTTAGTTTTCTAACTTTCGATCGCCCCCGCTCCCTCCCAACTTTTCGACAGCGAAATGACGAACAGTTTCTACCATTAATGAGTGATGGGAAAAGCAATTCTTGGAATCGATATAGGCGGGGCGTATGCCACCGCCTATTTATTAGGAACTGAATCCACCTTTGAAATTCAGTACACCAAGCCCGACTTAGAAGCTTTGTGCAGTCTCGATTTTGACACCGTAATACTGGAGCCAACTGGAGGCTACGAACGGGTTGTTTCTGAATACTTAGAGGCCAAAGAAAAGCGAGTGAGGGTGGTTAAGCTCAACCGTCTTTCGGCCTATCGAAAAATGCTCGGGATCCCTAAGAGTGACGCCAATGATGCGCGGATTTTAGCGCAATACGGCGATGTTTTTGAGAGCGATCCATTGGCGTGGGTAATGCCATGCCCATTCCCTGAGCAAAAGGATTTACTTCTGCAAAAAGACCAGCTACTTAAACAGCGCTCTAGCCTTGTAAACCGTCTGCGAGGGCGATTAGCGTTTGAGTTCCCCGAATACCAGCGCTCACGCACTGGCAAGTTGCAAAATATCCGGTTGGGTCGTCCGTGGGGAGAGTCTACCCACAGCCTGCTTATCTGGTTGTCAGGGGACACGATTTTTAGACAAGCCTCATGGGACAAGCGCCTAGAAGAATCCTGTGGAACAGGCATCACCGAATACACCCGACATCTTGCCTTCTCAATTGCCGAGATAGACCGTGAAGCCGGGGCTATCGAGAAATCCATAGAGCAATTCTTCCGAGGCGATCGCTTTCGGCTCTATCACACTGTTTTCGACCGATTCGCCTTCCCTCAATATCTCCGTTGCTATCTCCTTTGCCGTATCTATCCCATTCAGAGATATCTAGTGAACGGTGGTCAGTGCATCTATACCCCACACACCACAAAGCGAGGCCGTCTTATCCAGAGAAATGCATCCCTTAGCGCGTTTAAGGCGGCTGTAGGCTGCGGAACCATTCCTAACTCATCTGGCATCCGTGGAGAAAAGCAACCTCTTTACTGGCAAGGGAGAAGCCGTAGGAAGGAAGCACCAGAAGAGTATCCGGTAGGCGATCGCAATATCCGCAGAGGTCTGTTTCTGTGGGTGCGTGTGTTCTCTACTGGCAAGCTTTCTTGTCACTACAAGCCCATGCTGGATGCTTACTGGAGCAAGAAACGCTCTACTCAAAATTTCTATCAGGCATCAGGAAATCTATCTGGCTATGCCATGAAGCTCACATTTTTCGATCTCGTTAATCAAGTCCAGGGAGTTATATCTAATGCCTCGCAAGACTTCTAAGAAACCTGTGCCCCCTGATTCCCCTAATTGCCACCTACCATATGGCTCGGGTGTGTATTCCGATTCTGACAATCGTGTCCAGTTATCGCTATTCGATCAGTCGAACGCACCTACCCCGGAACCACCGCCCATATCTGGGCGCTTAGGGATTAAGCCCGAAACTAATCCCGTTATCACGATC
>JBCBSJ010000136.1:0-11833 GCA_039819245.1 Cyanobacteria bacterium J06638_20 | reverse complement strand
TATTTTTTGAAAGCCGCGCACTGCGCGGCTTTCAAAAAATAATCTGGTTTTGGTTTTCGTAGAATTGGTATTACACTTTTGCCTTCCGCGTACGGCGCGGGAGGCAAAGATTATTTTTTTGTGGCATTCATTGGCAACTGCCAGTGGCTTCACGGACTCGTATCTGGTGTGGGCAAAGGATCAGGCGTGGTCGATGACGTTCCCGAAGTATCACCGTCGATATCGTTCACAGGGTAGGCGGAGGTATAGAGGCGATCGCGCTTACCAAACCAGGCATAGCGATTATCTCGGACATCTTCATAAAAGCGATCGCCCGCCTGCTTCAATCCGGGAATGCGGCGATAGGCTTCGACAAAAACAGATCCCATTGGCAAGATTCGAGCAATTTCCTCAGCCGCTGCACTTCCCTGCCAGCGGCGGTGGGGTGGTTTCCCTTCTAGTAGAACCATGCCCAGCTCACAGGATGCAGGAGATATCCCCAGTTGTTCGAGAATTGTCGTTTCCTGCATTGGAACGTAATGAAAGGTTTGACCGCGATCGAGCGTTTCGAGCAATCTCACGAGATTAACGCAAAGATTGCACTGCCCATCGTAAATTACCGAATAGGAATACACCATCTTTAAATCGTTTTGATGTTTGTCCGTCAAAATACCGTTCTACTTCTATTTTATAGGAAACAAAATAGAGACAGGAAGCCTCAATTCAAACAAATACTGGTAAGACAGGATGTCATCTCTTAACAGATATTCCTCTCAAATTGAATAAACAGTAAAGAACAACCCCGTATACTCTCAGTCCTTTCTCGTAACGTGTAACCTAGAGTACGTAACCCTGTGGAAAGGAGCTCGGCTTTTTTTAAGTTTCTTTTTTTGGGTGCATTGAGTCCAACCTATCCATCAACGGCACATCAGAAAAATCACATACTCCAGGTCTTTTCTGTACAGTTGATATTAGGGAAATCTTGGCATTTTACCTTAACATCGCTCCACTATTACTATTCCATAAGACTCAATACGCGATTTATTGTCCAACACGAGTAGAAGTCGAATCAGGGAAATGGTTCTCTGTGTTGGTAATCAGGGCCATCTCAACGTTGCATGAAACATATTCGACTTAGCAAGCTGGTTTCTTATGACAAAGATTGATGTCTACAAACCCACTCGTATTTTAAGTGCTGCGAACGCATCCGAAATCACCCTTTGGGTACGTCAGGTTCTTGATGCCGAAGCACGACATTTGCTTCTAGATTTGGGCAATGTCATGTTTATGGACAGCAGCGGATTAGGTAGTTTAGTTGCAGCTCGACGGATTGCACTGGAACAGGGGGCAACCTTTGCCTTGTCCTCTGTTCATGGTCAGACCCGAATGCTATTAGATATGGCCAATGTTGAAAGTTTATTTCTCATCGTTGGCACGCTGAAGGAATATCAGGCTCATCTCGAAGCTAATGGCCTGTCAACAGAAGCTCAGAGGAGTCATCAACCCTGCGGTTAGGCAAGCGTCTAACATTTTCTGGAAAATTTGATTTGCTTCTGTACGCCGTACAGGAGCAAATCAGCCTTGCAAATCAGCACGATATTTATCGAAAATGTCTCTTGCATTGGGGGCATTTTATTTCTGTATGTTTCCCCTGAAGTTCCTATGCTTTGGAGGGTTGCTTGGCCGATCGCGCACTGAGGACGGCGATCGCCACTCCAGCCAGAATCACAGCTGCTCCGAGCCAAACCTGTGCGCCTGGATTTTCACGAAACACCAAAATCCCCAAAACGCTGGAACCCACAGGTTCTGCCAGAATTGTGAGAGTTACCAGTGTCGGTGAAATCCACCGCACCGCCCAGTTGAGACTGGTATGGCCAAGGGTTTGGGGGAAAAGACCAATGAGTATCATGCAGAGATAGACCGTCGCGGAATACCCTCCGTAGCCAACCCCTAATAATGGCGGTAGAGGGAGGAGCACAATCGCTGCTGTAGAGTAGGTCAACACCACATGGCTCCCAATTTCTAATCCCCGCTGTTGGGCTTCTCGCCCCAACAATAAATAGAGAGTTGCAGCCCAGGAACCCGCAAGCGCTAAACCGTTACCCAATAGGGGTTGAGAGGCAACTGTCGTGGAGGCGGCATCGGCAAAGCTAACAAGAAGGCTCCCCAGGAGGGCGATCGCAATGCCAAGGCTCATGGTGCGTGTTGGGCGATCGCCCCACCAAAGCCAAGACAAGAGCGCTGTCCATACTGGATTAGTGGTCACTAGTGCTGTGGAGGCTGCAATCGAAGTGTAGGACAGCGAAGTAATCCAACAGGCAAAGTGGATGGCGAGGGATAGCCCCGCGCCTAGGGAAAACAGCCAAGGGCGATCGCCCTGCTCTGCCTGATTGATTGCCTTCCCGACATTCCGCCACGCCGGGAGAAACACTAGCGCCGCAATGCTCAACCGCGAGGCCGATAGCACTAAGCTAAAACCAATGCCCGTTTGCCCCGACGCCTGAAATGCTAGGCGAATAAAAATCGCGGCGGTCGATACAGAGAGGATGCCAATCAATAGCACCAATGCGACTTTCCACGGGGAGGGTTGGGCAGGAGATGCCGGAGTCATGGGCAAGGGGTTTGGTGCAGAAGGTCGCGCGCTCACTCATCCTACGTTGAAATGTCTTGCCACTGACACAGCAATGTCATAGTGAGCCGATAGATTTAGAACATCCAGAATACACTCCTCACACTAATCCCGACACCCACCGGGATTTTTTCATATGGCTAGGACTTACGTATTTGGAACGAAAAACCAAAGGCTCTTGATGATTTTTGGGGCGCTCTGCGCCTCAAAAATCATCAAAATGCGTAAGTCCTGATGGCTGAGGACTCTGGGTAAAGTCCACACTGGACAAAACCCGCACTGATTGTTCTAAAACACGGCAAAGCGGCAGCACTTTCAACCAATAAATAAATGTGGACTTTATTTGATTCGCGATCCTACGACGCCCAGGCTCTAAGCAACCAACCGATGATGATGCCGACACCACCGAACCGCACCACCTGCCAGAACACCTCACGCACCCAACTCCACGACAGTAGCTGGCTTTCGAGGGCAATTTCTAATTCTTCGAGTTTTTGCTTGAGTTGAGCCGCTTCACTGCGGAGGGCAGGCGATCGCTCTTGCTTCAGAGCAGCCTCAGCCTGCGAGAGTTGCTGCTGGAGTTGCCGCTGCTCGGCTCGATCCTGTTTCACCTGCAAGAACCGCGCCTGGAGCTGTTCGAGCGATCGCTCCAACTCTAACAATGCCTGGTCGAGTTCTGTATCCTCTGACATCGGTTCTGGCTTGTTTTCTGACATCGCATCCTCTTGCCAATCTCACAACCCAATGGGACAGCTTCGCTCCAGATTTCCAGTTGCCACCTGTCGGCTCTTCTCATTTAGCCCCATGCTCTAAGTCAACATGGCCACTGTCACGATCCTTAATGTTTTCCTCGGTTCAGCGCGTCCACAGAAAAGAGCGACTATGCTGTCAATGTTGCGGCATTTCCCGCGGCATGAACTTAGAGTAAGAGAAGGGAAGCAAGTCTGCGCTCACATCGCGCTGTTTTATCCCCTGCTAATCGCTTGACTGTCACTCACTTGCACTACGGAGCTTGATCGATGCCGAAACCTGTTGCGCCCCAACTTTTCTCTGAGACCCTGGCAACAGCGGAAAAGCCAGCCTTAGCAGAATGCTCAGACCAGGAACTCGCACAAGCCCTAGCAGGGCGTTTGGCGATCGCTCCCAACGACTGGCATCAGCTGAAGGGCAACCGCAAAGCCCGTGCAGCAGAGCAAGCGGCGATCGCCCTGGTCTATCTCCTCAAAGACCAACCGGAAGAGGCGATTGCACGGCTACAGCAAGCAACAGGTTGGCTCGATCGCTCGATTCAAGCGCCTCCCTGCCCCAGCCACGGCACGAAGCCATCTGAAGCAGAGTAAGCCACGTTAATTTTCAAACCAGTTCTAACTAACGCTCCTGCGATTCTTCATCGTTGAGCGTGGGGCGAGGCGTCGTGAGGGTAAACGGCTGCGTTGCTCCGGCGCTTGGTAGCGGCGCGGACGTCGAACTTGTCATCCCCGAGGTGGATGAGGAGCTAGAGGCCGGGGGTGTGGCGGCGGAGTGGAACAGAACCGCCAGCACGCAGGAGCAGAGAGCGATCGAGGCGAAGTCCAGGGTTTTGCTGGACAGGAGCGAAGCTGAAGCTGGCACGGCCACAGCCCGACTGGTTCTACGGTAGGTTCTTTGAAGCTGGCGACTTGGGCGATCGCGCCGTTCCATCGACATCAAACTGGTCTCCCAACAAATACAAGTAAGTGTGTGTGCGGTTGCCTTCGGAAAGGGGGCATTGAGTCATGGCTCTTAACAGCCCTTAACCTCTCCATGACAACTCCAGGTCTTGTAGTTTAGACTACCCACTCTTGGTGTTTGTTCATCCAGAGCGGAAGTTTTCAAACGCACATTCTAGCGTTTTACATCATACTCAAGCCTATTCCCGGATAACATGACTGAACTTTATAAGGCTGACCTGTACGATCGCCACCGTCGGGTCAGCAGCTTTTGGGCATCCACAGTCACGCCCCCTTCGCCTCACGACTATCCCCCCCTCACCACGGAAGCAGACAGCGAGGTTGTTGTCATTGGTGGTGGCATTACGGGGTTATCCGCCGCCCTGCATCTAGCCGAGATGGGCGTGCAGGTGCGGGTGCTAGAGGCAGCTTGGCCAGGATGGGGGGCATCCGGACGCAACGGCGGGTTTTGCTGCATTGGCTCCACAGCGCGATCGGGGAAAGAGGTTCTGCGCAAGTTTGGCCGCAACGCCACCCGACAATTCTATGACCACCAGCGGGAAGCCACGGAACTGGTGCGACACCTGGCGCAAACCGAGTCGATGGCGATCGACATTCAGGGAGAGGGCGAAATTAAGGTGGCGCATTATCCCTCTCGCCTCTCCTATCTCGAACATGAACTGTCCTTTTATAAAGAGGTGGCGGACTATCCCTGTGAACTGTGGTCGCAGAAGGAGTTGAGCGATCGCGCGTTCCACAGTCCCCTGGCCCACGGCGCTCTCTGGGTGAAAGTGGGGTTTGGGCTCAATCCCATCAAGTACAGCCTTGCCCTGGCGGATGCGGCCAAACGTAAAGGGGCAACCCTCCATTCCCGAAGCCCTGTCATCGCTTGGGAAAAGGCGGATGGCTGGCATCGGTTGCGCACACCCACGGGCAGTGTGCGGGCAAAACAAGTACTAGTTGCCACCAATGGTTACACCCAAGACTCCGTTCACCCGACGCTCCAGGGACGGCTACTCCCGGTGATTTCGCATATTTTCACGACCCGACCGCTCACCGCTGAGGAGCGGGAGATGCACGGCTGGCACACCGAAATTCCGCTCTACAACACCCGCACGTTGCTGTCGTACTTCCGACTCTTGAAAGACGGACGCATTCTGTTTGGACAGCGGGGCGATACGATCGGTTCCCTGGCGGCGCGCGATCGCTACCAGAAAAAAATCCTTCGCCACTTCCACGAGATGTTCCCGGCATGGCGACATCTGGAGGTCACCCATGTATGGAATGGGTTGATGGGCTTTAGCTTCAACCTCACGCCCTACATTGGCTTTTTGGATGGCGATCGCACGGTGGCCTGTGCCCTGGCCTATCACGGCAATGGCGTCGCTGCCGGAACCTGGAGCGGACGCACAGCAGCGCTATTGATGGGCGATCGCATCACCCCCGACGCCATCTCCCCGGTCTACCGCCAACCCCTCAAAGCCTTCCCCCTCCCCGGCCTCCGCATCCACTACCTCCATGCTGCTTGTAGCCTCTTTCGATTGCAGGATGCCTTGCCCTAGCGGCTCCAAAATATGACAAAAGCCTCTTCTCATGGGCGGATTAAGTCCCATGTCATCTCCCCTTGAACGAGAAAAATTCCTATACTGGAGGCAACTTCGACCCCCACAATGACTGATGGGTAGTACTTTATGACCACTTTTCAGCCACCTCCCCCCCCACCTTCAGATACCTCGATTTCTATCCTCACCTACGATGGACACGAGGTTTCTGAAGAAGATGGGAAGGGGATATTGAGCGACATCCTCACCGGAACCAATCAGGCTTCGACACGGGCAGTGCGCCACTTTGAGGTGCAGATGGATGTGCTGGAAGCACAGATGACGCGGCTGCTAAAGCAGGTAGGCACGGTGCTGGGCAATGCTAGCCAGAGTGCTGGGGAAATTGCCGGAATGGAGTTGGATGAGGTTGAAATTTCTGTAGAGATTAATGGCCAGGGGGAAGTGAGTTTGATGGGCATCGGCGGACAGGCTGGAGCCACCGGAGCAATGACGCTTAAGTTCAAACGCAAAGCCTAAGGAGCTGCCTCAGGGGTCGGGTGCCTACTGCAAATTAGACCTTATCCTTGAGATGCACACCAGGCACCCGACCCCTAATCACAGATCCATCACATGCTCTAAGTTTCCTTCTATGCCTCGCCAGTTTGCCATCACTATCGGCATCAACCACTATCGCTACCACCGCTACGGTTTGGGTTCGCTCAAATGTGCGGAGAACGATGCGGTAGCAATGCAGGCATATCTGAAAGAGATTGGCTTTGAGGAAGTCTACCGCTACTCCGACACCTCGCCTCCCATTAGAGAAGAACCAACGGTTCCAGAGCGCACCAATCTACTGACGATTCTCGATAGCATTGAAAACCAGCATTCCCTTAAAGCCGATGATTGCTTCTGGTTTTTCTTCAGCGGACATGGAGCCTCCCAAGCCACCAGCGACTATCTCATGCCAACCGATGGCAATCCCCGCCTGCTTGCCGACACCGCCATTTCAACAAATCGAGTGATTCGAGCACTCAAAAGAAGCGGAGCAGGCAACATTGTGCTGATCCTGGATATGTGCCGCAATGAGATTCCAGGCAAGGCAATGGGCAATGAAACAGAGCGGCTGGCTAAGCAAGAAGGAATTATTACGTTATTTTCCTGTTCGCCAGGGCAACGCTCTTATGAATTACCAAGGCAAAAACAGGGTGCCTTCACCTGGGCATTGCTGGAAGCCCTGCGCGGGGAATGTTGTCCAACCCGCAGCAATGCCAAAGATCTAAGCCGATTCTTGCGAAACCGTGTACCGCAACTGGTGCAACAGTTCGGACAACAGCAAATTCCCTGGCTCATTGCTGAGCCCTACGAAAAAGGCACTCAAGTCCTGTTACCGTCAGAGGCTACACCGACACCTGCCACATCTCCGACGTCGCAACCATCTCCAACCCTAGACAAGCTGAAAGCAGACGCTCTGACTGCGACTTACATCGACAAAGATTTGGAACAAGCAGAGTATCTGTGGGAGCAGATCAATCTGCTGGCAACAACCCCCGAAGATCGTAAGCAAGCCCTCGATCAGATTAGAGAAATTGGTAATATACGGCTTCGTCTACAGGCACCTGAAGAACCACCCAAACGTTCTACTCCACCGACTTTTAGCCAACCAATTGCCCCTAAGGCTCCACCCACGCGACCTGTTCCTGCACAACCTTCAACTCCTGAATTGGAGTCAGAGAAAGGGATTGACTACACTCGGTTGCGGGACTTGCTGACAGCGGGTGAATGGAAGGAGGCAGACAAGGAAACTGCCGACCGAATGCTCGAAGCGATTGGCAAACAACATTGGTGGTATGTTGAGCACGAAGACCCGTTGAACGTTCCTTGCAAGGATTTGAAAATGATCGATCGCCTCTGGGTGCACTACAGCAAGGGTAAATTTGGCTTCAGCGTCCAGAAGCATCTTTATGTGAACTGCGGTGCGAAGCTAGATAGCAACTATCCAGGTAATAAGCTTTGGAAAGAATTTTGCGATCGTGTTGGATGGCGCAGAGATGGAAAGTGGCAGGCGTATGAAAACCTCAACTTCGATCTCTCTTTATCTCCCACGGGAGAATTGCCAGCGGAAGTTGTTTTTAGGGTCAGGGGACAACAATCAGTATTCCGGGGACACCGTGCCGATGGGGAGTTTGCGTCGTCTCTTTTCTCACACAGAAATTTATAGGTCGTAGCGGATAAATGCTTCAGTCCGATCAAGAAAATTATTTAGACGCCTCTCCACACGGAAAAATGGGTGTTTCGCGGAACCGTTACCTGGCACCCGAAATCAAGAGGTATCTGGGCTATCTGCAGGGCTAAGATCTGCGACTTCTCCAAGAAGTCGCAGATCTGGGCTGTTGGAAATCGGAGCGATCGCCCTTACCGGTTCAAAACAATTTGCTAGCACAAATTTTTTGGAAACTTCCTGGCTGCGGGAAAGGGGTCGGGTGCCTTAGTAGGTCTTTTGCCCATGCTGATGACTTTCACCAGGCACCCGACCCCTCTCTACGAAGCAGAACGTTTCAAATAGCGCTTCCACATTTGCTCAAACGCGGCTTCCAGATTGCGGGTGAACTGCTTTGCATTCCATAGGGGGGCGGTTTGGCGCGATCGCCTCAATCGCTCTCGCACATGATTTCGCAGATCGGCATCGGTGCCATAGCGTACGCCCCAGGCGATGTATTCCTCGGCAGAGTGGGCGATGCCCGTGTCGATTCCGGCGTTGCGGAGCATGGTGTAGCTATTGCGGCTGGCGAACTGCTGCCCCACCCGCATGACCAGGGGAATGCCCATCCACAGGGTTTCTAGGGTGGTGGTGGCGCCCGTGTAGGGGAAAGTGTCGAGTACCACATCGGCAATTTCGAGGTTGGCGCGGTGGGTGGGTTCATCAGGGTCACGGTCGAGGAAGCGGAGGCGATCGCTGCTCACCCCAGCCGCCTGCGCCACCTCCAGAAATGCCGCCTGCAGGGACTCGCTATTGCTAATGCCCTTCACCAGCAGGTAGCTGTTGGGCACCTGCTTGAGAATTTCGATCTGCCAGCGCATCGTATCGGGATGGCGCTTGGCGGCTACCTGGACGCTGAAGTACACTACTGCATCGGCGGGAATGCCAAGCTGGTCGCGGCGTAGGGTGGGAACGCCTACCTCGAAGCCATCGACCGCAATGTAGGTTTGCGGCAACCGCCAGAGGGTTTCGGCATAGTCCTTGTCGGCTGTTTCTGGCAGCACAAAGGGGTCGGCCAGAACGTAGTCCACCGTGGGCAAGCCTGTGGCATCAAATCCCAACCAGGTGATTTGGATGGGGGCAAGTCGGAGTGCCATCAAGGCATAGCCCTTAGCCGATGTCAGGCTATCCAAATCAATCAAAATATCGAGCTGATCAGCTCGAATAGCCTGGGCGACCTGTTCCACCGACCCCGTAACCACATGGGCTTCGGTGACAGGATTGACAAACCATTCCTGGCTAAAGGGACTAACGGGTTCGCTGAGATTCGCCGCGTTTTGTAAGTAGGTATGAAACTCGAAGCGATCGCGATCGAAATGCTGAAAAATCCATCGACTCAGCAACCCAATCGGATGCCTAATGAGGAATTCTGACAGGAAGCCAATGCGCAATTTTCGAGCAGGGTCAGGCTGCGAAACGGGCTGAAGCGGAGGGAGGCTAGCCTGATATTTCGTTTGAATGTTTTCGGCGTATAGGTTGGAAAGTTGGTTTTGCAACGCGCGATAGTCGGCGGGATTGTCTTCCACATATTGAAAGAACAAAACCGGACGCATGAGCATGACCGCCGAGATTTCCATCGTCGGATTGGCTCGATAGGCTTCGATGAAGTCGTCAAACAGTTGCCGCGTTTTACTCAGGTGAACCAGCGCTTCGCCCCAATGCCCCGGCGTATAAATCAAGCCCTGAATCAGTAAGCCTTCGGTACAAATTTTTTCTTGAATCGATGCGCACTCTGAAATCAAGGCTTCGGCATAGGCCGTAGCTGCCACAAAGTCGGCTTTCTTAATACAAATAGCAATGCGCTCGTACTTGGCATTGAAGCTGGTTGGGTGCAGATAAATCGCGGCATCGGTGTAGGCGATCGCCAACTCCAATGCCTCAGCCTGATCAAACTGCCGCACTTGATTGGTCACTTCAAAGCGAATCTGGGTCGCTTTTTTCACCAGCAAATTCGCGATGTCCTCGCGGTTCTCGATCGGTGAAGCTACAGCAACGATCCAGGCCAGGGTTTGGCGATCGCCCCGATCCCATTCGACTACCGCTTCCAGAGTGGCTTCGAGTAGTGGGCGATCGAGATCAGAGGGAGGAGCTGTGTCATTCCCGAGTGCTTCTGCCAATCCCGATTCCTCCAACAAATCTGGGGTGAGCAACTGACACTGACTGGCCGCCAAAATTCCTTGCAAGCGAACGTTCAGATCCTCAGGAGTCAGCTCAGCTAAATGCTGAGTCAACGCCCAAACGAGGGGCCAGTTTTCACCCGTCGCCGCCTCTTCGGCTTTGGCCTGCATATCCTCAATCAAAGTAGCCAACAGCTCGACCTGCTCTGCTTCGTCGGCTTCGGAGAAAGCCATCGCCCAAGTGAGTTGCGCTGCATCTTCTTGCCCCACCAGCAAATAGCTCAACCCCAATTTCACCCGATGGGCCATGACCTCGGGCTGCTGCTCGGCCAGTTGCGCGAAACAGGCGATCGCCTCCTCAAAGCGATTGGCTTGGAGCGCTTGCTGCCCCGAATGCTGGAGGGC
The DNA here is from genome assembly GCA_039819245.1 of Cyanobacteria bacterium J06638_20. Lineage (GTDB taxonomy): Bacteria > Cyanobacteriota > Cyanobacteriia > Elainellales > Elainellaceae > Vacuolonema. The sequence continues at coordinate 1,217 of JBCBSJ010000136.1, read as the reverse complement.
TTGAACCTGAGCCGGATCCGATGAAGTCATTTTGGGCAACGCTTGAGCAAAGTTATAGAGAGAGGCAGGAAACAAGGGGCAAACGCGAACGTACCGGGAAAATGCAACCGCTATGCGCGTTCTGGCATCAGATAAAGGAAGGGCTCCAGGTTGGTTACGACTTTCTTCATCGCCTCAAAGGCATCGTCATCGGTGAGCGCTTCCAGGGTCGTTAAGTTAACTGGGCTGATGGTTTTGTAGCGTTGCGCCAGTTCCTTCAGCGGCAGCGGTTTGTCCCACAGGGGCAGCAATGTGGCCGCAACGGTGCCATCGATGGGGATGGGTGCTTTGGTCGGTAGGCTGAGAATTTGCGCGAAGTCGAAGGGTTGCTGGTTGTTGAGCGACCAGAACAGCCGCTCTTTGGCTTCTTCGATGCGCAGTTGTGGATGGAGGTGAATCGTGGTGCCCTGCCAGTCTTCCTCACTCCAGGTATCGATAGTTGGGGCAGGCTCCGGAGCATCGCCGTGGGAGCACCAGAAGTCATACAACCGATGGGCGGGCTGAAGTAATTCAAAGAGATGCAGTTGCTCAGCGGGGCTAGCCATGTTGATGCCCATGCCGACCAGCCCTGGCAAATCCTCAACGTTGCGGAACAGGTCTTGCAAGTTCCAATGCCGCCAATTCACCATGCTGAGAAATTTCAGGTTGGAGGTTTCCATCAGCTCAAATATCTCCGGTACGCTGAAGCCGCGATCGCCCGCCAGGAGGAAGTTGGCAAAGATTTCTTCGGTCCCCTCCTCCGTTTCTAGGCGGGCATTCCATCCCCGCATTTTCAAATCAACATTCGCCCGCATATTTTTCATGGTTTCCATCACCGTTTGGCGATGCTCCTCTGTTGGGGCCTCTTCCAACAGTCCCAACATGCCAAAGAACTCTTGCGCCCGATAAAACGGTTGTCGCTGCAAGCTGCTGTGGAGATTGGTGCGCAGAATACCCATTGGCTTGAGCACCGCCTGCATCGCTTGCATACCTGCTAGCGGGTCGGGCAGCAAGTAAACCACCTCGTCGCAGTTGATGTAGTCAAATTTCATTCCCAATTCGGGCAAGTCGTAGATCGACATAGCCCGAAACTCAACATTTTCAAACTGGTGAAATTCGAGGCGTTTCTTAGCCAGGTCTACGGATTTTTCTGATAGATCAATGCCAATGATTTTTGCGCCGGGGTTGGCGATCGCCAG
>JBCBSJ010000135.1:0-12112 GCA_039819245.1 Cyanobacteria bacterium J06638_20 | reverse complement strand
TCCTTGCTCCATGCGGACTTAGAAGTCCAGGCGATTTTACGAGTTCTCAGCACTTCAAAAAGCGTGGCGACCCATGCTCTTTTGCGGTTTTTCCCAACCAGAGGGATAGCGGTCTACCACCCCTTCAACATACAAGGGATAACAAGCGCATGCACACGGAACGGTGATATATACACGATTACTCTGGTCATAATATACGCACATTTTCACCGTCCGGTGATGCACAGTTCGTTAGTCACCTATCGCCCACCAACGGTGATGGAATCGACTTTGATGTGAGGCTGACCCACGGTGACATAAACGCTGCCGCTAATAGAGCCACAGAACCCGGCAGCTAAGCCTAGGTCATTCGAGCACATGGAAATTTTATCCATGATTTCAGTGGCTTCCCCAATCAATGTCGCGCCTTTGAGGGGCTTGGTGATTTTTCCGTTCTCAATCAGGTAGGCTTCCGACACAGCGAAGTTGAACTGCCCTGTTGGCCCTACACTGCCGCCACCCATCTTCTTGCAATAGATGCCTTTGTCGATAGAGGCGAATATGTCTTCGATGGAATACTCACCGGGAGCGATGTAGGTGTTGCGCATCCGGCTAGCGGCGGCGAAGGTGTAACTCTGACGGCGACCGCTGCCCGTGCGGGGATGCCCTGTTCGCATGGAACCCGCGCGATCGGACAGGAAGTTTTTGAGGATGCCGTTTTCGATCAGTAGAGTACGCTGGGCAGGCATGCCTTCATCATCCATGTCGATGGTGCCAAAGGCATCAGAAGACAATCCTTCATCCCAAGCGGTCAAGCTTTCATGGGCAATCTTTTGCCCCTTCTTGTCGATGAACGGCGTCGTCTTCCGCTCAATTTGGGTAGTTTCGAGCAGGTGGCCGCAGGCTTCGTGAAAGATAACACCGCCAAATTCATTGGCCATGACGATGGGATAAGTGCCGGATTCTACATAGTCGGCATAGAGCATGTTGCCAGCGGATTCGGCGACTTCGTCAGCATCGTCGGCATAGTTCCAGGTGCGGAGGAAGTCGGGGCGGCTGGTGTTGCCTACACGCTTGCTGATAGAGGTGCGGTGCTCACCATCGGCGCAGAGGAGGCTATAGCCAACGGACTGGGTGAGGCGAATGTCGCGGGCAAAAATACCATCGCTGGCCGCCACCAACACTTCTTGCCAATCACGGAAGTAGACCGCGCGACGGGATTGGATGTGGTCGGCTTTTTTGGCGATCGCCCCACTCGCCGCCAGGAGTACATCACCCATCTCCCGCATGGAGCTGCACTGCCCCAACCACGCCTCTTTGCCCCGGGCAGTGGCATAGTCACGCATCAACTCCAGGTTGATTTCCGGGACAAAGGCGTTAGGACCAGGAAGGGTTAAGCCCAGGATGGACAGCCCTTTCTCCAGCGCGGCTTTCAGGCCATTGAAGCTGAGGTCGTTGGTGCTGACGTAGCAATCCGCTGTACCAAGAAAGACGCGGACACCTGCTCCTAAGCTGAGACTGGGAGAAATGCTCGTGATCTCGTCCTGCTCTGCCTGACAACTGATGTAGTTTGTCCGCTCCAGGAAAAATTCGACGAAATCGGCTCCGGCGGCGCGGCCTAACCCCAGTAGCGTCGATAGGGGTGCCCGCCAGGATTCGTCAAAGCGATCGCGTGTGGCGGCATAGTTGAGATTGGGAATCTTGTCGGAAACCAGCAGAGTATCGGGCAGCGTGGTAAGTTGCATCAGCAATACCTTTGAGACAGACAGTCGGTGAGCGGTAACGTTTCTTAGTCTAACAAGGGATGGAGAAGGGTGGGTTGGAAGCGCCACACTCAGGCAAAGTTGGGCAGCATAGCTGAATCCTCTAGTCCAATCTCCCGTTCCACAAATTCCTGGACGAATTTGCGATATTCGCGCAGGGTTTTATCGACCCAGTGGCGATCGCCGCTATCGGCATAGAGGTGCACCAGGGGTTCGCCCGCATCGGGCAGGGTGAGAATCCAACTGTCGCGATCGGGGCTAAAAATCTTGACCCCATCTACCAGTTCCAGGGAATCGGGGTGATGGGTTTCAACCAAGCGACGCATGAGAGAACCCTTTGCTGTCCAAGGGCAGCGTACGGAAAGCGATCGATGGCAAACGCGAGGAAGTTCGGAGCGAATTTGTCCCAGGGTCTGCCGCGACACTGGGAGGTAACCGTCGCCGTTGGCCACAACATGAGACATCTGATCCTGCAACGATAGCATTTCGATCACCTTCGCGATGCAGAACATGGCATCAAATCCGGGGTGCAACTGCGGGAAGATGAAGCCCATTTCGCCACTACCTCCCAGCACCACATTGGGAATCGTATGGCAGGCTTCCATCAATGCCGTGGGGTTGGCTTTGGTGCGCACAACGCGTCCGCCATGCCGCCGGGCGATATCTTCCACGGCACTGGACGCATTGACGGGCACTACAACCGTGCTACCAGGGTGGCGAGTCAAAATCATGTGCACCATCAGCGCGGTCAACGCTTCGCCCCGAATCGGGCTACCCGCTTCATCCACAAACGTAAGTTGCTCCCCGTTGGCCGATACCTGGACGCCAAACGTGGCTTTGAGCGCCTCAACCACATGCCCTAACTGACTGAGTAAGGCTTCACGGTCGGCGCGGGTCGGTGCCGTCGGGGTAAGACTGGCGTTGAGCACAACGGCATCGCAACCAAACTTAGCCAGCAGTTGGGGCAACACTGCCCCCGAAACCGCGTAGGCGTAGTCGATCACCACTTTGGAGTTGCTGTTGCGGATGGTATCGACCCGCAGCAGGCGCTCGAAGCTGGCAGAGTAAATGTCGGTGGATTGGGTGACGTAGTAGATAGTGCCGATTTCCTGCAGTTGGGCACGGCGGAAATCCTCTTTGAAGTAAGCTCCTTCAATCTTTTTCTCGCGGGTTTTGGTGAGGTTGATCCCTTTGGCATCGAAGAACTCGATCAGGATATGGTCGGAGCGCTCAGGATGAACGCGGACATGGATGCCTCCCGCCACTTTGCGACTGGGAGCAACGGTGCGCGAAACGGGAATTGCGGTAGCTTCTAGGTTATGGATATGGATGCCCACAGACATGAGACCAGAGATGAGCGATCGCGACACCATCCGTGAAATATTCCGCTGATCCCGCGACACACTGACATGGGAATCGGGCTTAAGGGTGGAGCCATAGGCGGCGCCCAGCCGCACCGCAAACTCGGGGGTGATGTCCACATTCGCTAACCCCGAAACGCCCCGCTGGCCAAACAGGTTCCGGTGCGCCGCATGACCCCAAATCAGGTTCATGTTGACGATCGCCCCTGGGTCAATCCGCTTGCTGGGCCAAATCCGCACATCGGGGTTGACCACCGCTTCTTCACCGACGACCGAAAGGGAACCGACGATCGCCCCCTCCAAAACATGAGCACGGCGATCGACCCGCGTCCCTCGTGCCGCCACACAAGCTCGAAGATGGGACTCTTCTCCCAACGTGACCCCATTCCAAATGATGGGCCGCTTCAGATCCGCATCCGAGCCAATCGTGACGTTATCACCAATCACGGTGCCTGCTTCGATTTCGACCCGCGACCCAATGCGGCAATTGCTACCGATGAGCACTGGGGTGGCGATGCGAGCCGTGCCGTCGATATAGGTATTTTGCCCCACCCATATACCGGGCGATTGCTCCTCGTAGTCAACCTCTAGCGTTACCTTATGACTGAGCGCCGCATACTGAGCCGCCCGATAGGCATCCAGGTGCCCCACATCACACCAATAGCCCTTCGTCACATAGCCATACATGGGCAAATTCTTTTCGAGTAGAAGCGGAAACAAATCCTTCGAAAAATCCGCTTCTCGATTGGGGGGCAAATAATCCAACACCTCCGGCTCCAGGATGTAAGTGCCCGTATTCACCGTGTCGGAAAAAATCTCGCTGCTTGATGGCTTTTCTAAAAAGCGCTGGATTCGCTGATTTTCATCGGTAATCACGACCCCAAACTCAAGCGGATTGGGCATCGCCGCCAAAACCAGCGTTGCCTTTGCCTCCCGTTCCTTATGAAACCGAATCGCCTCTGACAGGTCAGTATCGGTAATGCTGTCGCCGCTGATCACAAGAAACGTGTCATCCAGCAACTCTGCGACATTCTTCACGCACCCCGCCGTTCCCAAGGGCTGATCTTCTTCCACGGCATAGGTCATCTGCACGCCAAAGTCGCGCCCATCATGGAAATAGTCCCGCATCACATCGGGCAAGTAATGCAACGTCGCAATGATTTCGGTGATTTGATGTCGGCGCAGTAAGTTGATGATGTGTTCGGCAATGGGACGGTTCAGAATTGGCACCATTGGCTTGGGCAAATCGCAGGTTAGCGGTCTTAGCCTCGTTCCCGATCCACCTGCCATGAGCACTGCTCTCATACATCCTCCTGCTTGCACAGATTTGGCTTACGCATTCTGCTAGTACTTCCAACTGTTGCGCCAGCGCCCCCTGCTGAGGGTTGTGGGGTGCGAGGCGCTACCTGCTATTGCTGTCGAACCGCAAGCCGCGATCCTACTTCAACTGTGACAGAAATCCCAACAGGCGGCAGGGTTGTAATGTTTTTTTGTATGAAGTTTTGGATCATCGCTGCCGCGACAGGCCATTGGCTGGAACTCTCCCCACACGTCCATCTCTAGTCATCCCCAAAAGGACGGTTTTCTCTATCCCTCTCTACCATCGATTTCGAAGCGCTCTCTCGTACACTTGAGTCAGAATCATGTTGTAAGGAGATCCATAACGATGCCATTTCTCTTGACTCTAGCTCTGGTGGGTGGATATGGCTTTGGCCTAATGAAATTCTGGAAAGGATTCGATCGCACCAACTTTAACCAGAACAAGCTGCTGCTCTCGGTTGGCTGGCCCCTCTTCTTGCTCAATGCATCCTACCGCCAAAACTTCCGGCGGGCGCTTAAGGGTTAGGTTGTGCCATTAGCCAACGCACCGGCAATCAACATAACGCAACGTATTGCCCCCGAGATCTGAAGGTTTCGGGGCATTTCGCTATAATTTCACCCAATCCCTTCGGCGAGGGGGCGGTTCATGCAACCTTTCCCCACTTTGGTTGATTCCCTCAGGTTTTCCAAATACTTCACTATGGCTCGTTCTGGTAAGTCCCTTTCCACCTTCCTGGCCAACACTCAGGCTCTTGGCGATCGCGCCGATGCATGGCAAACCCACCTGGCCACCGTTGCCAATCGATTCAACAAAGAATTGCAAGGGGAATCCTTTGAGGTGCCCGAAGAACTGCAAGAAATGTCGGTCTACCAGGAATGGAAAGCCGGGTTACTCGCGCCCAAGGTCGCTTCCCCATTCTGGGAGATCGCGAAGCCGACCAAGCAGCAGCGTTGCCTCGACATTGGCTGTGGTGTGAGCTTTTTGATTTACCCCTGGCGCGACTGGAATGCTGTGTTTTTTGGGCAAGACATCAGCACCTTCGCCGCCGAAACCCTCAACTCCCGTGGCCCCCAACTCAACTCCAAACTCTTCAAAGGGGTGAAGGTGGGCAGCGCCGATAATTTGCAATACGAAGACAATCAGTTTGATCTGGCGATTGCCACCGGATTCAGTTGCTACTACCCCCTAGAGTATTGGGAAGTAGTACTGCCCGAAGTGAAGCGCGTACTGAAACCCGAGGGAATCTTCGTCTTCGACATCGTCGATCCAGAACTCCCCCTGGCAGAAAACTGGGCCATCCTGGAAACCTATCTGGGAGCTGAAGTCTTCTTAGAATCGGGCGATCGCTGGAAGCAACTCTTCAAAGATCAGGGCTTGAAGGTCATGAAGCAGCAACCCGGCGAAATCTTCTGCCTTTTCAAAACCCGCTTTCAGTAATCAGGACTTACGCAGTTTGATGATGTTTGGTTTTTCGTATCCAATGCGTAAGGCCTAAGCAATGTGATTTTCAAGAATCTGAGAGCAACACACTGCTAACTCACAACACAACGCCCTCCCCTTCAAACGCCATCCAGAAGACAATGCCCTGGCGACTAAAGTCGCGGCTATAAGAACAAAGTCCGCCGTCGCGGACTGGGAAAATTTGTGATTTGAGGAACTCGCAACAGCAAGTTTTGCTCTACCAGGTGCGGTTTCAAACACAGATACATTAACTGGATAAGCACCACCGATGCGGAGCGGCCTAATGCTTTCTACACAAAACCCTTTGCGGAAGGGGGTCTGGGGGAACGAGCTTCGTTCCCCCAGTCAGGGGGTTTGGGGGGCGACGCGCCCCCAAGTCTGATTTGTGATTTTACCCCAAGTCTCTAAAACTCCACTCCAGATGAATGGTGCTGAATATGCCGGTGGGCAGTGCCCATCGGCTTCCCATATCCCTCAATCAAACTAACGGCGGCGGGAAAAAATGCTGAATAACCCCTTATCCGTATCCGATTGCGTGCCCTTCACCGATGCCTTCCCTTTCCCCGTAGCAGAACCATTGGAAACATTGTCGGGATCGATGCCAAACTTGGGCGCGTAGCGTATCGCCAGCTTGTCATTTGGATTGAGCTTCAAAGCCTGCCGACAATGCACCCGCCCCATCGTTGGCAAGTCCTGCTTGAGGTAAGCCACCGCCAACAAAGCATGGTAATTGCTGCGCGACGCATCGAGCTTGAGAGCATCCTTGAGCTCACGCACAACCTCTGCCCACTTTGAGTTACTGGCATAGGACTGAGCCCGCTCGTAGTGGCGCTGGGCATAGTCCACCGTCGGCTTCGCATCCGCCTGGGTTGAACTAACGGGTGCCGTTTGGGTCACGATCGGCGGCTTGGCAGAAACAATCCCCGTCCGCTTTTCGCGGATGATGGGCTCTCCCATCTTGAGCCGCAGGTAGACCAAATTCAGTTCATCCAGTTGGCTGGTAACTACCTCAAACCGATCCAGGGGTCGATATTGGTCATCACAGAGGCGGGCGATCGCCTGTTCATAAAAAACATCAATTTGAGCAGCAGGCTTGCCCATTAACTCCCGGGCAATGGTACTGCGGGGATCGAATGTTTGCTCGCGGGTCAAGCGACGCACCCGGAATCGAAGCATGGCAAGGTTTTCCGCCCGTCCCTTGTCTTGCTTGAGCTTTTGATACGCTGGCCCCACCATCTTAGAGAAAAGCTGCGTTGCCATTTCGCGAATAGCCGCTTCAGCGCTCACATAGCGGTCGGGGTGCAGCAACTTTGCCAGATCGCGATAGCGCTTCAGCACCCGGCGATCGTCCGCTGTCACCGATAGACCCATCACCGCGTAGGGGTCTTGGAAGCGGCTGATCCACTCAGTTGTAAAAGGAATGTGGGGCATTAAAACCTGCGAGCGGTAGCAACATCTGTAACTAGCAGACCCACAAGATTTGGGGGCTCTGGAAACCTTCTCCGTAGAACTACAGAGAATGGATATACATTAACTCGAATGTAACGATTAAAAAACGTCCGTTAAAGACCGATTAAGAGACGGGTTTCCGAAGCGGGATAGCATACTATCCTTCAGTATCCCATTTTGATGGAAAGGTCGGGGCATAGGAACACTCAGAAATTCACAGAATGCAATTGGATGGGCCAGACTGGGATCGGATAGACAAACCGACAACAAAACCTGTCTAAAACTGACAACATCTCCAGGGTCGCTTTTTCCAGGAGGAGTGCATCTTTCATTTTTCTAGGCGATTCTTCAGAATCCGTATATAAACCTAATTCCAGTTGGGAAGTGGCGTGGTTTCTACAGGAAAACTCTACATCCCACCCTAGACAAGATTGAACATCGATCAAAAGGCCATGAGGGCAACGACGGAGCGGGCATGCACAGCATAATGCTGACCGGAGACGGGCAGTGCGGTTTCCCGTGGCGAAAAATCGTCGGGGGGTGGCAGAGCGGTATCCACAATTCGATGCCAGCGATCGCCCTGACGTAAGGGAGGCAGCTCAAACTTCTGGGGTTTCCAGTAGGCATTGAACATGCAGTAGAGATGCTCCTCTTTATCGGGATAGTGCAGCCCCATAGCCAGGGTATGCGAGTCCTCATCCCACTCTGGTTCGCCCAAACGTCTGCCATGCCATGACACATAGGGATCATGGTCGTTCACAAACTTGGTGAGAACGCGATCGAGCTGGAACAGGTTGAGATTCTGAATGAAGCGAATGAACTCTCGGGTAAACCGTAGCAGATCTGTATTCTCATCGACCTTCTCCCAATCAAACCAACTGAGTTCATTGTCTTGGCAGTAGCTGTTGTTGTTGCCCTGCTGGGTACGCCGCACTTCGTCACCCATCAGCAACATCGGCGTACCCTGGGAGAGGAACAAGACACTGAGGAGATTTTTCGCCTGGCGATCGCGCAAGGCGAGTACCTCCAAATCATCCGTTTCTCCTTCAACGCCACAGTTCCAGCTATGGTTATCGCTGGCTCCATCCCGATTGTTCTCGTTGTTGGCTTCGTTGTGCTTCTGGTTGTAGGACACCGCATCATTGAGCGTGAAGCCATCATGGCAGGTGACGAAGTTGATGCTACGCGTCGTGTCGTAGTCCATGTGGGGATAGATGTCGGGGCTACCCATCAACCGCGCGGCCAGCGGTCCCACCATACCGGGGTCACTTTTTACAAACCGCCGCACATCATCGCGAAAGGGGCCATTCCATTCCGCAAAGCGATCGCCCGTGCCCACAAACTTGCCTACCTGATAGAGACCCGCCGCATCCCAGGCTTCGGCAATAATCTTGGTTCGTGCCAACACGGGATCCATCTCAATTGTCCAAAGGATAGGCGATCGCTCCAGAGGTAAGCCCGTATCATCCCGCCACAGCACCGAGGCCAGGTCAAACCGGAAGCCATCCACATGCATTTCCGACACCCAATAGCGCAGGGAATCGAGAATCAACTGGCTGACGATGGGGTGGTTGGCGCGCATCGCGTTGCCGCACCCGCTGTAGTTGCGGTAATGCTGACGCTCCGGTTCCAGGATGTAGTAGGCTCCATTTTCCAATCCTCGATAGGACAGGGTCGGGCCTTCTTCATTACCCTCAGCGGTGTGGTTGAACACCACATCCAAAATCACCTCAATCCCCGCCCGATGAAAGGCTCTCACCATGTCGCGAAACTCATCCAATGCCCCCTGAGGGTCGGGGTTAGAGCTATAGGCATGGTGCGGCGCAAAGAACCCGATAGTGCTGTAGCCCCAGTAATTTGGCAACCCCGGAGGTGCATCCTTGGCATCAAAGAAATGGACGGGCAGCAATTCCACCGCTGTGATGCCCAAGACCTTGAGGTAAGGAATCTTGTCTATCACCCCAGCATAGGTGCCCCGCTTTTCGGGGGCAACGCCCGAGTTCGGGTGCTGGGTGAACCCGGCCACATGCATTTCGTAGATGATGCTGCTCTTATAGGAAATGGGTGGGAGGCGATCGCCCTCCCAGTCGTAGCGGCTAGTATCGACAACTACGCCTTTGAGCGCTTGGGCGCAGTTGTCGTAACCCACTTCAGCAGCCGCCAGGCGATCGTAGTTGGCCTCGTTGGCGATCGCCTTGGCATAGGGGTCGAGCAACACTTTGCTGGGGTCAAACCGATACCCCTGGTCCGGCACAAACGGTCCATAGGCGCGATAGCCATAGATTTGCCCCGGCAAAATCCCCGGCACAAAAACATGCCAGTAGTGAAATGTCCGGTTTTCCTTGGGGTCGAGGGCAATGGTGCGACGGGGCTGGGCATCGTCGGGCGCATCAAACAGCAACAGCTCCATTGCCTCAGCGCTTTTAGAGAAAATGCAAAAGTTCACCCCAATCGGCGTAACGGTCGTACCCAGCGGAAAACTCCGCCCAGGCAAGGTATCAAAAGCCATCCAGCGTGCCCTTAACGAAACAATCAGAGCGAGGGGCATTCTTAGGGAGAATGTGGCGACCCACCCCCGGTGATTATACGAAGATCATTCAGAATTCTCTACCACTTGCCAGAACTTCAACGCGCAGGTTGTCAGCAAATCCGTTTTTTAGAGGATGGCTCCAAAATGGCACACCCGCGATTTCCATCTCAAGAAAGGATGAGCCAGAATAGCAGGTATGCATTGGCAAGCTCGAACACATTACCCCCAAGCATGGCTGAGTCGAATCCTATTAACTTCCAGCCCTACCTCCAATCGCTCATCACGACCTACCAACACTGGCAGGAACGCTACACCCTGACCGATGTTGTGGGGCGAGCTGGAGTTTCAGCCTCTTCTGATACCACTAACACTGCCCCGCAGGCCTTTGATTTTGGGCTGATGGTGCAGACAGTCACTCAGCAGAATGAAGATGAATTCCCTTCCGAAGAGCAGAAGGAAACCAAAGAAAAAGTCGAACGGTTCCCTGTGCTGGAAGGGATTCGTAAGTATGCCGATGACCATGTGTTGCTGATTGGGCGACCGGGTTCAGGAAAATCCACGGCATTGCTGCGTTTGTTGCTGGAAGAAGCCATCATCCAGGGGTCGGATGCCTTCAAGGCATCCGACCCCTCAAGCCCCATCCCCGTGTTGGTGGAGTTACGGTATTTCTGCGAAATCGGGAAGTCCACCCCGAAAAAGTAGCGGAGCGCTGCTTGCAAGACTTGCTCAAACACCATCTGATCCAAACTAATGGTGACCAAATTGAGTTTCGCCACCAACTGATCCAGGAATACTATGCTTCCGAAGCCCTGCTGCGCCAACTCCCTGACCTAAGAGACGAGCAACTGACGCAGGACTACCTCAACTCCCTCAAATGGACAGAACCTCTGGCTCTGATGCTGGCGCTGGTCGGCAATAAAGCCCAGGCATTGCGCGTTGTAAAACTGTCAATGGAGAAAGTGGATTTGATACTGGGGGCAAGACTAGCAGGTGACATCAAACCAAATCTTCAGGTCACAGCCATTAGCTGGATTGATGAGAAAGATTTACCTGTACAGCTTGAGATTCAATGCTGGGAAGCTAGCCGCTCTGAATGGGCAATCGATGGCTTACTCAATGCACTCCAGGACCCTGACTCCGATGTTCGCAACCGCGCCGCTGCGGCGTTGGGCAACATCGCCAGTGAGCGGGCGGTCGATGGCTTACTCAATACACTCCAGAACCCTGACTCCGATGTTCGAGGCCGCGCCGCAGAGGCGTTGGGCAACATCGCCAGTGAGCAGGCGGTCGATGGTTTACTCAATGCACTCCAGGATCCTACATATTATGTTCGAAACCGCGCCGCAGAGGCGTTGGGCAACATCGCCAGTGAGCGGGCGGTCGATGGCTTACTCAATGCACTCCAGAACGCTAAAGCCTATGTTCGAAACCGCGCCGCAGAGGCGTTGGGCAACATCGCCAGTGAGCAGGCAGTCGATGGCTTACTCAATGCACTCCAGAACGCTAAAGCCTATGTTCGAAGCCGCGCCGCAGAGGCGTTGGTCAACATCGCCAGTGAGCGGGCGGTCGATGGCTTACTCAATGCACTCCAGGATCCTGACTCCAATGTTCGATACCGCGCCGCAGAGGCGTTGGTCAACATCGCCAGTGAGCGGGCGGTCGATGGCTTGCTCAATGCACTCCAGGACTCTACATACTATGTTCGAAGCCGCGCCGCAGAGGCGTTGGTCAACATCGCCAGTGAGCGGGCGGTCGATGGCTTGCTCAATGCACTCCAGGCCCCTGACGCCGATGTTCGAAGCCGCGCCGCTGCGGCGTTGGACAACATCGCCAGTGAGCGGGCGGTCGATGGCTTGCTCAATGCACTCCAGGACTCTACATACTATGTTCGAAGCCGTGCTGCAGAGGCGTTGGGCAACATCGCAAAGGAGCGAGTGAGCAATGGCTTGCTCAATGCACTCCAGAACCCTGACTATGATGTTCGAAGCCGCGCTGCAGAAGCGTTGGGCAACATCGCCAGTACTCGACTGTTGGCTGATCTTTGGCAATTAAACCTCATCTAAGTTGAGACCCGTAGTTTTTCTTCTTGGGAGTCAAGGTGATTTTTCACCCACAGGCGGTCAGCTAGGGCTAGGGGATCGGCATTAATCTGTTGTCGAAATTGCTCAACTCGTTGCTTCAATTCGTCAGCATTGGCGTAGCAAGCATGATAGGTCACCTCCTCCCGCAGCCATTGCCACAGATGTTC
>JBCBSJ010000134.1:0-12128 GCA_039819245.1 Cyanobacteria bacterium J06638_20 | reverse complement strand
GAAGACAAGGACATCCACGATCCAACGGGCAAAGATAAACACATCATGGCCTCACCTCAAGAACGCGAAGCCCTGAAAGCGGTGCTTTCCCTGGGGCTCAAGGATGCATTTCGGCTATTCACTGATGAGGGCGGCTACTTTAGCTGGTGGGATTATCGTGCGGCCTCCTTCCGCCGCAATCGTGGCTGGCGCATTGATCATCACTATCTATCGCCTGCGCTGTGCGATCGCGCGACGAGCTGCACTATCGATATTGCTCCCCGCGAGCTCGAAAAACCCAGCGACCATACCCCTGTGATTGTCGAAATTGGAGCGAAATAAGGTCTTGGAATCGCGTTTAATAACGTTAACGCTTCCCAAAATCTGTGATCGACTTCCTACAGCTGGTAATTTACGGCATCGTTTTGGGCTGTATTTTAGCCTTGGGTGCCGTGGGGGTATCCCTCACATTTGGAATCCTGCGATTTGCCAACTTTGCCCATGGTGACCTGATGTCCGTGGGCGCTTACCTGGGCTTTGTCTGTATGCAGCAGTTGGGCTTACCGTTTTGGCTAAGCTTGCCGATGGCTTGCGGGTTGACCGTTATCGTCGCGATCGCGATCGACCGGGTAATTTTCCGTCAATTACGACGGCGACCGCCGGTCATTTTGCTGATTTCCTCCTTTGGCATTGCCTTAATTTTGCGGAGTTTGATTCAGCTCATTTGGGGGTCTGACCAACGGGTGTATCGCCAAGGAATTCAGCAACCGTGGCAGTGGGCGGGGCTGACCCTCAAACCCGATCAGCTCATCATTGTTGTGGGGGCGATCGCGTTGGGATTGGCGCTCCACTTCTTTTTGCAAAACACCAAAATAGGGAAAGCCATGCGAGCCATGGCGGATAACCTGGATTTGGCACGTATCAGCGGCATCAACACTGAGCGGGTGGTGATGTGGACGTGGGTGTTGGGGGCGGTGATGGCCTGCGCTGCGGGGATGTTTTTGGGCTTAGATACGCAAATTGCCCCGACCATGGGTTGGCAAGTGCTCTTGCCGATTTTTGCGGCTGCTATTCTGGGGGGCATCGGGAGTCCCTATGGGGCGATCGCGGGCGGTTTGGTGATTGGTTTAGCCTCGGAACTATCAACCTTCTTCATTTCACCGGCCTACAAGTCAGCGGTTGCCTTTGCCATCCTGATTGGCATGCTGATGGTGAAACCCACAGGCCTCTTGGGAGGACGCTAGATGAACTGGATCGGACTCCTCAACTACGGCATTTTTTTCCTGACCCTGGCGGGCATCTATGCCATTTTGACCTTGGGCCTCAATATCCAGTGGGGCTATGCGGGCATGTTGAACATCGGGGTCGGGGCGTTTTTTGCGGTGGGCGCTTACGGTAGCACCGTCATGACCGTGGCTCCCAATGAGGCTTTTGTGGGGGGCTTCAACGCACCGGTGATCATTGGGATAATGGTGGCGATGCTGCTGTCCGGTATTTTGGCCTTTTTCGTCGGCTTGATTACGCTACCCCTCAGGTCGGATTACCTGGCGATCGCTTCCATTGGCATTGCCGAAATTGTCCGCCTGGTACTGAAAAATGAAGCCTGGTTGACGAATGGTGTGCGGGGGATTGCCGGGATTCCTAAGCCCCTGCAAGGATGGCTGGGTGCGAGCCCCTGGCTGACCTTGTTGGTTACTTTCCTGGCCTTGAGTTTGGTCTTTTGGGCGAGCGATCGCGCCTACCGCTCGCCTTGGGGTCGGGTGTTGCGGGCACTGCGGGAAGATGAACCGGCGACCCTGGCTGCTGGCAAAAATGTCATTGGCTTTCGCCTGCAAGCCTTTGTGTTGGGAGCTATGATGATGGGCTTAGCGGGAGCCCTGTATGCCCATTTTGTCGGCTTTATTAGTCCCGAGGCCTTTCAACCCGAGTTCACAACCTTTATTGTTTGGGTGATGCTGATTGCGGGCGGCAGTGGCAACACGCGGGGGGCATTAGCTGGAGCATTCATTTTGTGGGGGGTGTGGTCCGGGACTGAAATCGTGACCAATTGGCTACCGGCTGTCTGGATTACCCGCGCTGGCCCGTTCCGTCTACTCCTGATTGGGGTGCTGTTACAGGTCATCCTATTGACCCGTCCAGCGGGGCTATTTCCCGAGCGTCCTCCTCATTTATCCAAGTCCCCCCCCAAATCTCATCGCATTCAAAATTAAATAATGGCTATGGATTGCTTTTTTGTCATAAATTAAAGCATTCCTGCGGGGTAGCTATCGCTATCCTGGTTCCCGCAACAGCATAAACTTCACCATCGGCTAGGGATTGATTATGGGCGAGTCTGAACACATCCGCGTTGGCATTGTAGGGGCCTCTGGCTATGGAGGGATTCAACTCGTACGCTTGCTGAGCGAACATCCCTACGCCCGCATCACCTATCTCGGTGGTGACAGTACAGCCGGTAAAGCCTATACCGATATTTATCCCCATCTGCATGGTGAGACGCAGCTCAAAGTCGAAGCAGTGGATGTGCAGCGGATTGTCGATCGCTGCGATGTGGTGTTTTTGTCCCTGCCGAATGGCATTGCCTGTAACCTGGCACCGACCTTGCTAGAAAAAGGCTGCAAGGTACTGGATCTGTCCGCTGACTATCGCTTTGGGGAACTGCAGACGTATCACGCCTGGTATGGGGGCGATCGTACCGATGCTGGGACGAATCAACAGGCCGTGTATGGTTTACCGGAATTGTTTCAGGAACCCATTCGGGATGCTCGCTTGATAGGCTGCCCCGGCTGCTATCCCACCGCGAGCCTGTTGGCGATCGCCCCGCTACTCAAACAGGGCTTGGCTCAATCGGACAGCATTATTATTGACGCCAAATCTGGTACCTCTGGTGGTGGCCGTAAAGCAAAAGAGAACTTGCTCCTAGCTGAAGCCGATAGTTCCCTGTCGGCCTATGGGGTGGCCAAACATCGTCACACCCCTGAAATTGAGCAAATTTGCGGACGCTTAGCCAGACGGGAAGTCTTAGTGCAATTCACGCCGCACCTGATTCCCATGGTGCGGGGGATTTTAGCCACGGTCTACGCCAACTTGCGCGATCCGGGCCTCGTCCGTGAGGATTTGCACACCATCTATACGGCTTTCTATCGTCATGCTCCCTGGGTTACGGTGCTGCCCACCGGCACCTATCCCCAAACGAAATGGGCTTGGGGTACGAACCGCTGCTATCTCAGCGTTGAGGTGGATGCTCGCACAGGAAGGGTGATTGTTATGTCAGCGATCGACAATCTCATGAAGGGACAGGCGGGTCAGGCCGTTCAGTGCTTTAACCTGATGCACGGTTGGGATGAGCAGGTCGGGCTCCCTCGCCTCGCGTTCTACCCGTAATGTGAGCCTGGACACTTGCCAACCAAAGGTGGACACAATCGGACGTATGACCGGGCGTCCCTGGTGATAAAACTCCTGCCTTCCGTACGGTCATGAAGGATTTACCTACCCTCCGCCGACAAATCGAGCGTCATCTAGAGGGGCATCTCAAATGGCTAGACCGTGACCATGTCCATCGGCAGGATGGTCTGAGGCAAGCTATTCGCAGCAGTACAGGGGATGAGCGAGCGGTTTATGCTGAGGCGCTGTGCCAGCTTTTAGGCAGCCCCGACATGCGCCATCGGACAGGGGCGATCGCGGTGCTTGAGGATGTGATGCCGCCAGTCACGAGCGATCGCGCCCTTGCTTGCCTGGAGCCAATACCCACACAACCCCCAGCTTGGGAGATTGGCTATCCGAGCTTAGAGCAAGCCGCCGCCGTTACGCTAGCCACCAAAGCTACGTCAGAGGATGTCAACACGATCGCGTGGCTCAAGAATCTCGTTTTGCAGCGACCCTATGCCAATTCTTTGTGGGGGCATATCGCTCGTTTAGACCCTGCATGGGTCATTCAACAGGCACATCAGGTTGACCATCAGGTGCTGGCCGTAATTGCGGCCTTACCGGAGTCACAGCGGGCCGCTTATATTGCCGCTAAAGCCCCGTGGCCCGCAGAAGTTCCTACGCTCCTCACCCGAGCTTTTTGGCGCAAACTTCCTGAGCCTGAAGCAAATCGTTTGCGATCGCTGATGTATCCTTCTGAATCAAACGATCAGCCAGTGTTTGTGTATCAAATGGGTCGTGAATATGCACCCGATGATCCCTTTGGACAGGAAACTCTCAGCTTGACGACCACTGGCAAACTCTCCTATGAGCGGCAACATCTTGGTCAGGTGTGGCAGCAGCAAATCGATGTAGACTCCCAACTCCAAGCGACCCTCCAAGCAGCCCTCGCTGAAGCTCAAAATGTTTCCACATCCCAGCTAAACATTCCCCCCGGTGCGAGCCTGGTGCAGATTCGCTGTGGCGACCAGCAGGTTTGCATTGACTACCATCAAGGCCAAAAACTGCCCGGTTATGCCCAGATCCTGAAAATAATGGAGGATTATGCCCAGGCGTTTCGACAAGGAGACAAGTAGTGGCAAGATTATTGAGCTTGACTAGCGAGATGGCTCGGCGGGAATTTCTGATTGCTCCGGTTTTTACGGATGTGTTGCACTACACTCAGGCCATCCTCAAAAAAGCTATCGCAGGCGCAATTTGGCAATGACTGGACGATGATCGGACACGCCAGCGGATGGCGTGACGACCTGATCAACGCTGACATCTTGACTGACGAAGACATGGTCAATCGGAATTTTGAGAATCTGTTTCACACGTTCAAGGCGCGATAGCGATCGCCCAATATCGTTGTAGAACCAGGTCGGATTGATACCATGGCCTAGATTGGCACTACGCAACCCTGAGTTACGGATAAAGTTGCGAAAATAAAGCGACCAGGAGGTGAGGTTAAAATCCCCCATAATCACCGTTGTGATTTGCTGTTGGGCACCATAGGCCGCGAGCGCCACCATTGCCTCATTCCGATGAATGAAGTTGTGCATGGATACTGGAGCGAGGGGATGAGCGACCACGACCCGAACCGGTTTGCCGTCCACATCGACGATCGCAAACAGACTGTGGTATTTCGTGTTTAAATTCTCGGTCGTTGCTTCGGCAATAGGGTATTGGCTAAACAAACTCAGGCCACCCCCCGTTGCGCGGTAGTAGTGGGGATACAGGTCTTGCACGTTGTCCCGTAGCTCGGCAGCTTGCTCCTTGAAGGGTTCAACCAGGCCAAAGACATCTACCGGGTTGGCTCGCACCAGGTCAGTTACGGCGGCGGTGTCCCACAGTCGATAATTGACGTTGTAGGTCATGACCGTTAGCGGAACGCCGCTGCTTCCAGCATCCCGAAACCGGGGCACATACCAATTGCCAATGGTCGTGGCATAGATGCCGAGTGCCAGCGCTGTAACCAGCATCAACTTCCGGCGAGGAGGGCGGGATCTGAATAACAACAGCGCTAGAAAGAGTCCTAAGGTAAAGCCTGCGAACCACAGGTAGCCTGCGCCAATAAGCTCAAAGGGCCATAGCTTGTACCAGGTGCCACGGGTGAAGCTCAGCAGCAGTAGCGAAAATGCGACGGGCCAGAGAATAATACTCAGCAGCATAGTGCCTCCCTCTTGTCAGGGTGTTCTTCACCATTGGGAGGCAAAATTCCTAAAGTGTTGCAATTCTGACGGCTACCTTACCGCCAAGCTTGAATCTCGTAGTAGAGCAATGGATGCCCATGAGCGATCGCTCTTCGCGTTCGCGACATTCCCAGCGCTTCCAGTACTCGAATCGAAGCTTGGTTAGGCTCATCAACATCAGCCTCAACCTGCTTCAGGCCCAGCACATCAAATGCATAGTGTAGTACGGCCAGCGTAGCTTCTTTTGCATAGCCCCGTCCCCAAAGTCGTGGTCGTGTACCAAAAATGACACTCGGCGGACTTGAAGATGCATGAAGCAGCCCTGAAAACCCTGCTATCTGACTGTTTTGATGTTCAAAAAAGAGCCAAATGCCATAGTCATGACTCGCAAAGCTTGCCGCACTGGCCTCGATAAAAGATGTTGCTTCCTCACGAGTAATGTGTCGATCGTCGAAGCGAAATCGTCGAACATCAGCCTCTGTCCACAGCTGATGCACAGCCTCTAAATCGCTAATTTGACAGGGGCGCAAACTCAAACGTTCCGTGTGCAGCAAATGTGACATTATTCTGCTGCCTTGCTCTAAGTTGGCTTTCAACCAATCCAACTTAGCACTGAGGTGCTGCTCGTCAACGTTAAAGCATAACTCCGAAGCCAGTATGCACAAGCGTTGTTAGTCTGTAGGGCTATACAACTAATGCTATTTTCTAGCCATGATGGACTTTATCTTAGAAGCAAGAATCCTAAAAGAATGCGGTAGCGGTGGTATTTTCTGTAGAGATGGAGCCGATTTTATTCGGCATTAATTGGAAATTTTCTGGCGTGTCTATTCTGAAGGTCATAAATGAGAATAGCCTCTTCTTTGTCATTGAGAGAAGCAACGACTGTTCCGTCTGATTCAATAATGGCGCTGCCGCCTCCGGCTTCCTTGCCTTCACAAGTTCCAATGGAATTGACTATCAGAATAGGCACATTGAACTCTTTTGCTTTGACTGATAGCCTCTCCTTTGCTGAAGTTATACCAGCGACTGTCTTGGCAACGCTCGCCAGATAAATATCCATATTTTGGGTTGATGCACTTTTAATATGAGCATCCACGCTGATTTCATAGCAAATCGCGATACCAATGTTTTGGGCTAGTTCGAGCACGGTGGCGGGTTTACTCTTGGCAGAGAAATACGGTAGTTCGTCTTCGTGAAGATAGACTTTGTCAACGACTATACAGGTTCGGTGTGGTACGAATACAAGGGCTGATATCAGAGGCTTTTCAGCTGTACAAACTGAGGCTCCTACACCGATAGCGATACCATTTTTATCAGCAAATTCTTGGAAAGCTGCAAGTCTTTTGTCCTTAGGATCGATTCCTGCTGATTCGGCAATCTCGGGCTCATAGTTGCTTAGTGACAGCTCTGGAAACATGACGAGATCGACATCACTAGCACCTAAGTGACTAAGAACATCCAAGTGATGCCTTATATTCCCATCAATATCACCTGTATGCGATTCAACTTGTGCCAGTCCAATTTTCATATTCTGTGTTTCACCTTTCAAGATGCATTGAGCGATCCCTTTAAAGGCCATGAACAATCAGCTTAGGAATCTATCTGATACTCGCATCCATGTCACTCAATAAAGGAATCGAATCTGAACAGCCTGTTTTGTAGAGGGCGATCGCAATGAGCTATCTCCAGATCATTTACAACTAGCGGATGAATGAGTCACGATGATCGACTAAAAAAAACAGATGGAGAAACATGGAAAAAGGTAGCTAATTTTTCAATGTGTTCTACAGTAAATCGACGCTGACCATTCAGAATTGCAGACACAATTGACTCAGTTTTGAAGATAGGAACTAGATCTTTTTGCTTAAGGTCAAATTCATTAATTAATGCTTTAAGCAATTCAACACCACTTAGATCTGGAATGGATACATGCTTTGCCTCATATTCATGGACGAGAATACCTAGAACATTGATATAATCCTGCTTTTCTGGTGTTATTTCACTAGAGTCAAGCAAAGTATCAATCATCGCTTGAACGGCAAGAAGCTCTGTCTCTGACTTAATCGGACGAGGTGGAAACTTTTGCAGAAGCTCGATATAACTATTAGGTTCGGTTATAAACATAGTTTCTCTCCCGCCACAGCGGCGACTCGACGATATACTTCTTTATCCGTCAAAAGCAATAGCCTGCTATTCAGCTAATCATACCAATCATCTTTTTTCCAATCATTCTTGTCATATTCTGCATGAGTAAGAACATGACGAATGAAAATCTTCTGGTATGTATAATCCACAAAAGCAACTAGTCGATATTTATTGCCTCCTATATTGAAGATCGTAAAGTTTCTAACTTGATCAGTCGCTGCAAAGACTTCACGGACTTCTAACAAGTTTTGCCAATTAGCAGAACTTGCTAACTTATACCAAAGAAGTAAACTGGGCTTGGCATTAGGATGTTTTTCCCAAAACTCGACAAGACGAGAACGGGTAATGATATGCATAGCTACTTGAACAAAAGCAGAGTATGAGAACTATCCATAAAGCCTGCAACTACTCAGTGATTATGCATAACTGACTACTCTACTGCTTAAGATTACATAATCATATGGCTGCTACATTCTACAATCTTAGCGAATCGCGAAGTTACTGACAAGATTAAAAAAATGAAGATTCTGGAAGTACTCGAAGTGTGTAACGATCCCCAACCAAAAGGCACAGATATCTAGCGTCTGCGTTAGCCGAGACGAAGGAGTCAGTCTTCGGTAAGACGGAGGGGTTAATTTGGGTTTGGGTGAAATTGTGGAATGGAATATGTCAATCATCTGATGGGTTTCTTTCACCCAAATATTGAGCAATTTTAAGCAACAGCTAGAGCAATTTCAAGCATTGCCGCATCATCCACAGGAGAGGTGCTTCAAGTGTTAGCTCTCCAACATCATCATTAAGTGTTCAGGCGATAACTGTACTGACCAAGGAAAAGGCTGCTGACTCAACGCCTCCCACTTTTCACGATAGACCTCTACCTGAAGATGATAATCCTGCGGCGATTCCGGAGGGCTGTGGAGTTTGATATAGAGACTGATGCGGTGTTGGGTTTCAGTTTGCATGGCGAGCCAGCCAGGGAACGTATTGGGTTGATTGGCTTCAGGGACAAACCCGATGTGGTGGGCACGCATTCCCAGGTGAAAAAGGCCCGTTGGGATAGGTTCATTGACAGTTAACTGACAGTTCCAATCCAGAGCTTCGACGGTACGATCGCTGACCCGACGGGCGCGCGAAAAGTTCTTACATTCCGTGACCCGCGCCACTTCATAACTGGGGGGGCGCGTGAAGATGGCTTCCTTGGTGCCATTGGCTAAAATCTCGCCGTTAGAGAGCACCAGCAGATTAGTGCAGACCCGGTAGGCTTCTTCCAGCTTGTGGGTAATGAATAGGGTGATACCGGGGTAGTCGGCCAGAACCTCAATCAGCAGCTTTTCGATATGGCTGCGCAGGTAGGCATCTAGAGCCGACATCGGTTCGTCCAACAGGAGGATGTCGGGCTGACTGGCCAGGGCGCGGGCTAGGGCCACCCGCTGCTGTTGCCCGCCGGAAAGCTGATGGGGATAGCGATCGCCCAACCCCGACAATTCCATCATGTCCAGGTATTTCACCACTTGGGCCGCTCGCTGGGGTTGCGGTATGCGGGTCATGCCGAAGGCAATGTTTTGGGCAATGGTGAGGTGGGGGAAGAGGGCATAGTTTTGAAAGACAAGACCGATACGGCGATCGCGGCTGGGCACATTCACCCCGGTTGCCGCATCAAATAGTACCCGTCCGTTCAGGGCAATGCGGCCTTCCGTAGGGGTTTCTAATCCGGCAATGCAGCGCAGCGTCATGCTTTTGCCCGAACCGGACGCCCCCAATAGGCCTAGCGGTTCGCGCTGGGTGCTGAAATCTACCTGTAGGCGAAAGGCAGCGAGCTGCTTCTCAATTTGCACCACCAGTTCCGGTTCTGGGATGGACTTTAAGGCGACGGGTTCGGATAAGAGCGCCGGGATAGGGCGCGATCGCTGTTCCAGAGCTAGTTGGGTTGCTGTTGCAGTCAGGGGAGCCGACGAACCGCTCAAAGCTCGCCTGGTCAGGACATGGCCTGGGACGAACCGCTGCATAGCTGCGACTCCCCCGCGACCCAATTGCGGTTGGCCAGGTCGAGGGCGGTGGCGTCCCGATTCAGTGAGGGGGGCTAACCCAAAGCGCCGCCGCCTAAAGGTGCCAAAGTAAAGGCCATTGAACCAGCGTCGTGTGAGACCATTGCCTCCTGTCTGAGTGTGCGATCGCGCGTGGTTGCCGTAGTGGATACCGACGATGACCCCCAGGGATACGGCAATCATCAGCAACACCCAGGCCAAAGCCACGCTCATACGTCCCGCTTCCGCAGCAAAAAAGATGGCGATGGGAATGGTTTGGGTCACACCCGGAATGCTGCCACCTACCATCAGCGTGGCCCCAAATTCTCCCAAGGCTCGTGCAAAGGCCAAAATTGTTCCCGCCAGAACTCCCGGCCACGCCAAGGGCAACAAGACCTGCCAGAAAATTCGCCATTCCGACGCTCCCAGGGTACGGGCCGAGCTGAGCAAGGTTTGATCCACTTGCTCAAAGGCTCCCAGCACTGTTTTGTACATTAAGGGAAAGGCTACAACGGTGGCCGCAATCACCGCTGCGAATCCGGTGAAGATGACGGAAATACCCAACTGATCAAGCCCCCGCCCAATGGGGCTGTTTTTGCCCAGCAGGAGCAGCAGCAAAAAGCCCACGACAGTGGGCGGAAGGACTAACGGCAACGTGAAGATCCCATCAATTAAGCCCCGCGCCTTGCCGCGATAGACCATCATCCAGCGGGCGGCGGTGATGCCGAGGAAGAAGGCGCATCCGGTGGCCGCAAAAGCCGTCTTCAGGGAAATCCAGAGGGGAGAGAGGTCAGTGGGCATGGGAGGAGAGGGGAAGGGGGATGGATGAGTGGATGGGTGGATGGGGAACTGAATGTCCTACGGGGCGATCGTGAAGCCGTGGTCTTCGAAGATAGTGACGGCGGTGGGGGTTGTGAGAAACGCTAGGAAAGATTGGGCTGCTTCGGCGTGGGGACTGTTTTGGACGATCGCGATGGGGTAGACGATGGGGGTATGGGTTGCGGGCGGAGCAGTGGCGATCGCCTCTACCTGATCCGAGAGCATCGCATCAGTGGCATAGACGAGCCCCGCATCAACATTGCCAGTGGCTACATAGGACAGCACTTGACGCACGTCTTTGGCAAACACGAGGCGCGGTTGCAGCGTTTCAAACAGGTTGAAGGCGGTCAGCACTTCTTTGGCATAGCGTCCGACGGGGGCACTTTCCGGCTCCCCGATCGCCACCTTGCCCAAGCCACTAGCCGTCAGGTCTTGGAAATCCATCACGGTCGCTTGATCGCGAGGCACAATCAAGACCATGGTATTTTGCAGCAGATCCTGGCGCGAGTCTGTACGAATCTGTTCCTTCGTCTCCAGGTCATCCATCCACTGGGTGGAGGCGGAGAGGAAGACATCCGTAGGGGCTCCCTGGTGAATTTGTTGTGCTAAAGAGCCCGATGACCCGAAGTTGTAGACCAGGGTGACTTCCGGGGCTGCGGTTTGATAGGCCGCCTGCACCGCCTGCATCGCCTCCTGTACGCTAGCCGCCGCCGAAATCGTTAGCGTCACCGAGGCATCCCCCTCCGCCACAGCGACATCAGGTGCAACCATGGCAGTTTGACTACAGGCGATCGCCCCCAGGCAGGCAATTAAAGTACTGGTGAGCAGCGTGGTGGCATGTCGTCTTCGCATGGTTTATTCCCATCAGGTCGTTAGGCTTGCGGCTGCGGTTCGGGATAAAGCCCTAACTGATGCGACAGTTCACGGGCAATAAAAATGAGAAACTTCGCGGCATCTTGGTTGTCTTGATGGGCAAAGTAGCTGGCCGTCTGCATCAAAGCCTGGACAAACCCAGCATCCAATAGGTCGGGCTCGGCGTTGAGGATCGCAGGTTCCTGACCATTGGGGCAGGCCAAGAGCTCATCAATTAAAGAAAAATAGCGCTCTTGACGAGCCGTCGGTGCGGGGGGCTGAGTGTTGGCTTCCATAGTAGGTATACGAGTGATGTGTACAACGGGACTGAGCGTATGCGATGGGAGAAAGTTGACCAATAGAGTTGGAAGATTTTGCAGTCTCTAGGCTGATAAGACTGACGAAGTGCACAATTGGCGCACACAACTGTTAGGACGAGGATCGCCTCTTGCCACCTTTCTCGGGATGCCTGCCCACTTAGCCAGTAACCAAGCCCTCATCCCCCAACCCCTGCTCCCAAATCTGAGAAGGGGGGCCGGAGAAAGTCCCTCTCCCAAGATTGCTACTACGTACACATAAGTCCTGAAACTCTTGCTGTACGTAGTAGCAATCTTGGGAGAGGGACTTTCTCCGGCCCCCCTTCTCAGATTTGGGAGCAGGGGTTGGGGGATGAGGGCTTGGTTACTGGCTAAGTGGGCAGGCATCCCGAGAAAGG
>JBCBSJ010000133.1:0-12130 GCA_039819245.1 Cyanobacteria bacterium J06638_20 | reverse complement strand
GGGTGCAGAGTTGGCAGGAGAATCGATCAGAGGGGGCATCCTTTTACTTCACAGATCCGAACGGACATAAGCTAGAAATTCATGTTTCTGATCTAGCAGCACGTCTTAAAGCAGCCAAAGCTCAACCATGGAAAGGGTTAGAGTTTTTCTGTTAAACGGCTGCAAACGAAATGAAGGGTATCTAGCACATTGGCCGAAGGGGACTGATTTGCTCGTGGGAAAGCTGGGGGCACCATGCCTGAGAACTAATTAGAATCACAGTCAATAAGTGGTGGTTTGCCTCGTTATGAAGGCTTTCACGATTACCCTTGATCCGGTTGGCATTCTTACCGATGAGGCGTTTTATCAACTTTGTCAGGCCAATCCTGATGTCAAATTTGAGCGATCTGCCAAAGGAGACTTGATCGTCCTCTCACCAACCGGGGCCGAGAGTGGTCGCCGCAATGCGGAGTTGACGACAGATTTGAACATTTGGAAGCGTCAAACCCAGCTGGGGTATACCTTCGACTCTTCTACCTGTTTCAAATTACCCAATGGCGCTGAACGATCACCCGATGCCGCCTGGATCGAACGTAGCCGATGGGAAGCCCTCAGTCTGGAAGATCGAGAGAAATTTCCTCCTCTGGCGCCCGATTTTGTTGTTGAATTGCGCTCTGCCAGCGATCGCCTGTCCACCATCCAAGCCAAAATGCAGGAGTATCAGGACAACGGTGTGCGCCTGGGTTGGCTGATCAATCCTCAAGATCAGCAGGTTGAACTTTATCGAATCGGTCAACCTGTAGAAATCCTGCAAGCACCACAGCAGCTTTCGGGAGAAGCAGTACTTCCAGGATTTGTGCTAGAGCTCACCCGTATTCTGGAGTGAGTTTTGAGGATGCTCACTCACTTTTCCCCTTCCTGCGGCTTTGTGACGCTGGAGTAAACATCTGTTTTCGCGATTGGATTCGTCTTTTATCATTGAGGGACGTTGGATAGCTTTGATTGCTTGTGAATAACGTTCCGACCAACTCTGCCAGTTCTGCCAACTCTGGAAATGCCTTTGGCGATCGATCGCTGCCGCAACAACGATGGGCGATCGCAACTCCTCAGCGAGAGGCAGCCATTGCGTTGGCGCGGTCGGTACAGTTGCATCCCTATTTGGCGCAGGTATTGCTCAATCGGGGAATTGACACCCAAGAAGCAGCGCGGGTATTTTTGCAGCCGGAGTTGCAGGTATTGCCATCGCCCGCTGAAGATTTTCCCGACCTAGCCAAGGCTATTGCCCTATTACAGGGGGCGATCGCCCAGCAGCAGCTCATCGGTATTTGCGGCGACTATGATGCCGACGGGATGACTAGCACCGCCCTGCTCCTGCGAGCATTACGAGCGCTGGGTGGACAGGTGGTGCAAGCTATTCCCAGCCGAATGCAGGAAGGCTATGGCATCAACCGCCGAATTGTGGATGACTTCCAGCAACAGGGTGTGCAGCTAATTCTGACGGTGGATAATGGCATCGCCGCGCACGACCCCATCGCCTATGCCCGCGAACTGGGGCTGGCCGTGCTGATTACCGACCACCACGATCTCCCGCCAGAACTCCCCAACGCCAACGCTATCCTCAACCCTAAGCTGATTCGGGAAGACTCGCCTTACCGGGGCGTGGCGGGTGTCGGCGTCGCCTATCTCCTGGCAGTTTCTCTGGCACAGATTATGCGGCAAACCCAGGAAATGACCGCCCCCCTACTGGAGCTATTTACCCTGGGCACGATCGCCGATCTCGCACCGCTCACCGGGGTGAACCGTCGCTGGGTACGCCGAGGGCTGGGATTGCTCCCCAATTCCCGACTGGCCGGTGTGCAGGCGCTAAATCAGGTATCGGGAGTCAACGAAGAGAATGGATCCCTCAAACCCGAGGCCATTGGCTTTCGTCTTGGCCCCCGGATTAATGCGGTGGGACGCCTCGCCGATCCGCAAATTGTCATTGACCTGCTGACGACTGATGATTCTGGTGTTGCGCTGGAGAAGGCGTTGCGCTGTGAGGAAATCAACCAGCTCCGGCGACGACTGTGCGAACTGATTGAGCAAGAAGCGATCGCCCACCTCCAGGCCAACCCACCGGATCTGATGCGCGATCGCGTCCTCCTGCTAGTGCAGCCGGAATGGCATCACGGCGTCATCGGAATCGTGGCCTCGCGGCTAGTGGAACGCTACGGCGTTCCAGTATTCATCGGTACCTACGAAGATGAGGCGCGGCAGCATGTTCGCGGCTCTGCACGGGGAATTCCTGAGTTCAACGTGTTTGACGGCCTGCAAGCCTGCGCGGGCGTTTTGGAAAAATTTGGCGGGCATCGTGCTGCCGGGGGATTCTCTTTGAAGGCTGAGAATCTTGAGGTGATGCGATCGCGCCTCATCCGCTTTGCTAATCAACATCTTCAGCCCGAACACCTGAAACCCCTAGTCACAATAGATGTACAGGCGTCGCTGAAAGACCTTACCTTCGATCTCTATCAACAAATCGATCAGTTACATCCCTGCGGTATTCAGAATCCTGACCCGGTGTTTTGGACGCCCAATGTGCGGGTGCTGGAACAACAAGGGATGGGGCAGAACCGTGCGCATCTGCGGTTGCTGGTAGCGGAAGATGACAGCCCGAATGTAGCGCTGAAGGCGATCGGTTGGCGTATGGGTGACCATTGCCCTATCCCAAACCGGGTAGACATTGCGTACAAGTTGCGGCTCAACGAGTGGCATGGCAAACGCAGCATTGAGCTAGAACTAGTCGGTCTCCGCCAGCCCGCGCGTGGAGCGAGTCCAGCCACAACTTCTGCAACCGCTCAAGCAACCACCCCTTCAACAGCAGTTTCATCATCTTCAGCGACCCCGCCACCCCGCAAGCCTGCACCGCAACTCGCACTTTTTCCATCCCCCAACGCAGCTCGTGGAGCGAGTCCCGTAGCGGAGTTACCTGGAGTGCCGTTCGTGTTCAACCGTCGCCGCTACCGTTGCCGCGTTGTCCCACAAGCCACCAGCCGCCTCCTACAAATTCACAATGCTGAGGGCAATCTGCTAACCATCGCGCCCAAGGAAAAGCGAGGGCAACTCACCCGCACCGGGGGCGAAGCGGAATGGGTTGACCTAACGCAACCCTTCTACGCCAACCTGATGCAATCGGCACTCAACGCTCTCCAACTCTCTGAAAAGGACGATTGGATAAAAAAAAAGACCAATTGATTGCAGCTAAGGATCAGCAAATTCTGGAGCTGATGCAACGGCTGCAAAGCTTGGAGGATGGAGGGGTAGCAACGAACGCGGCGACTGCAAATATCCAAGCAGAACTGTTTCGGCAACAGCTCAGCCAAAAATCGACTGAACTCTTAGAGCAGAACCAGCAAATTACCGCCCTTGAGCAACAAATTGTGGGGCTCCAACGGCAAGTCGCCGAATTGCAGCAGCAAGTTGCGATCGCCCCCGCCCCCCAAGTTCTCCAACAAAAAGAGCAGCAAATCGCTGCGCTGAATCAACAGATTGCCGGACTGCAGAGCCAGATAGCGCAACTGCAAAGCCAATCCACGATCGCCCCAACCTCCCAGCAACTACAGCAGAAAGACCAGCAAATCGTTACGCTACACCAGCAAATCGTCGCGCTACAAACCCAATTGACCGACCTACAGCGCCATCCTCCCATCACACCTGATCCACAAAAAGAGCAGCAAATCGCCACCCTCCAGCAACAGGTTCATGATTTGCAGGCCCAACTGGAGGAACGCACCAGCCCACCATCGATGGAACTGTTGCAAGAGCGCGATCGCCAAATCACTACCCTCCAGTCTCAATTGGCCGATCTCCAAGCGCAGCTCACTCCTATTCCATCCGAGCCTACCCAGCCCACCACAGCTCAGCCAGCTACGACCTCACCTAACCCAACACCGCCTGTCCAACCAGATCCCCCTACCGCATCGACCCCTGCCCCATCCCTTGACTTGGATGAGGTCGAACGCCATCTCAAAGCGCAGCTTGGCAGCACGGTCTGGTTTTGTCTAGAAGAACGGAGCCAGCACAACCTCTGCCGAGCACTTTTGCTACATCATCAACAAACTTGGCTCAACGATGCAGATTATTCGGAAGTGGGTGATCGCCTCTGTCGCGTCATTGCCCAGGAGATTGTCCAACCTTTCTTCACCAACCTCTACGACTTTTTGGTGGAACGAAACCGTCCCTCTGACATCGGCGGCATCTCTATCGATCCCGACAACAAAATGGCCTTTGGGTTAGTTGCCTCTTTGATCGTGCCGAGCTGGGAAACCTTTGATCCAAAAGCATTACAAGCGTCTCAAGAGCCCAGCGAGGAGCAGCTTTATGCCACGGGCAGACCAGCCCAACTCGTCGGCACCGACGATCGCGCCCTCATGCAGCAGTTCCTGTCCGGTTGGGAGCATCCCCTCGCTACCTGGCTTTTGGAAGATCCAGAAGACGCCGCCTCCTTGATCGATCAGATTCACTACTTGCACCAACGCATTGCTCAAGACAATGCGCCGCTTTACGAGTGGCAATACACTCTACTGTCAGAGCTAGTGATTGGCGATGACGAGCAATGGGGGATCTTACAAGCGGTCTATCGCGGTCGCCAGGCTGGTTGACTCTGGCAAGATTACGGCTCGATGGGAAAATCCACCCCGGTGATCAATCCCTCTTCGTCAAAGATAACGACGATTGTATCGGAGGCTTCTTCAAACGTTGCGCTGACGAGGACAACGTTGTCCACCGTTTCTACCCCTTGCTGTTCCTGAAACTCACCAACTTGCGCTTCAAACTCCTGAGCCCGCTCCGCTAAAGCTTCTTCGCCACCGGAACGTAGCAATGGATGCAGGTAAGCAAGTGCTGCATCATACTGGTTGGCAAAGATCAGACCAATAAATTCTACGGCGCGTTCTTCATTGGAGGTCGCTTGCGCGACAACCACAGGTGCTGCATTAACCAGATTAGGGGAGATGGAGCCAACACCAACCACACCAAGCGCACTACCCAAAACAACAGCTGCCACCCTGACCCCTTGATTCCGATAAATCCCGCTCATCACACAAAGTACCTCGTAAAGCAAAAATGACAGTTAACAGGGATCACTAGAGCGATCGCCATCGTCCAGTTTGAGTCGAACACACCTTACGGCCAACCCAAACGATGGTCGAACAATGGCTTTCCGGCGCTATATCTCCTGGACGTACTTCGTATCCATTCGTTCCAGCGAACCTGTGATGATTATGCCTAATACTAAATCTGGCCTAGAAAAGCCACTGATATATTTTGTGAAATACCTACTGAGCCAGCATTTCACGAAACATGCATAACGAACGTGATATGCAACATCAATCTAGCTCGGGTAGGGGGTTCTACGCACTCTCAAAAACATCAACAGCTGTGACATTTAGTTCAGGGAACAGTGGAGATTGAATGCGATCGCCCCCTTGAAACTTGCGAGGCTGAGCATACTCTTGCTCTGTAGCAGTTGCATCGACGGCAGTGAGAGTGTAGACAAAGACCGTCGGCACTTTGGGGATACCCAAATAACGGGACGGTCCCAACGCTAAGTAATCAACCAGCCAGTACTCCTGCACACCAATGGCTTCGTATTCTGCCAGTTTGTGAAGGTAGTCATCCCGCACAGAGCTTTTGCTGACAATTTCGACAACCAGCAACGCAGGTGTTTCCAGCACAGCAGGGCGATCGCGCAACTGTTCCAACTCCGCAGAAGGCGCAACCAACACATCGGGTAAGCGAGAATCTGCAACCCCAGTTCGTTGTCCCACCTCCCCACGAATGGCATCCCAAGGTGAACCCAAACGGCGAATCTCGGCTCGAAAGAGATCTTCCAAAAATCGGGCAATTTTTACATGCGACCAAACTGGAGGCGTCATAGCAAGCAAATACCCCCGCACGAGTTCATGGCGTGCGTCGGTGCCATCCTCATAGGTTAAATATTCTGCAAAGGTAAAAACATTAGACGAAGCTTGAACCATCGGTCTGCTCACGGCAATTCGCTACGGTTACGTTTTGGAGCGCGAGGTTTTGCGTTTGGTCGAGGTGCGCTTGCGGGTCGCTTGTTTAGGTGGAGTGGTGGACTGGGGTTCCTCTAGTGTGGAAGGTTGCGTCCCGTTTGAAGGAGCAACTTGGGGGGCGATCGCCTGTCGGATATCTGCCGCTTGAGTCAACAAGGATTCAGCAAAGGAAACCGCTTCGGTAGGACTGCCACCAACCAGAGCCGCAATTTCATGCTGGCGATCGGCATCGGCAAGCGTTGCAACGCGCACCACCGTACGCACATCATCCCCAGCGTCCATTGTCCCTTCGACTGCAGGGGGAGGAGCTACCTTGCTTGATTTGCGGCTGGACTTACCGGACTTACCATTAGTCTCCGCAGGTGCATCGATCACATGCTTCATTACCCGAAAGTGGGTCGTTGCCATAGCCGCAATCAGCGGTTGGTGGGTGACACAGAGAACCTGGTGACGTTGCCCCAACTGATAGAGCTTCTCGGCGATCGCCTGCGCTACCTTCCCCGACACCCCCGTGTCAATTTCGTCGAACACCATCGTGCCAATCGGATCGACCTGGGAAAAACATGCTTTCAGTGCCAACAGAAAACGGCTCATTTCCCCGCCCGAAGCAATATCCGAGAGGGGTTGCAACGGCTCACCAGGATTTGGGCTAAACAAAAAGGTAATGCGATCCGCTCCACTGGCATTGGGGGAAATGGGGGTGAGGCTCACCTGAAACTGCACCTTATCCATTGCAAGGGGCTTCAGTTCCGCCACCAACTGCGCTTCCAACTGCGCTGCCGCCGCCTTCCGCAGATCCGTCAGCACCGCACAAAGGTTCTCTAATTCAGCCCGTCGTACTTCTGCTTGCTGTTCCAAAACCTCAACGGATTGCCCACCATCGGTCAAGGATGTCAGATCTGCCTGCACCCGCTTGGCATAAGCGATCGCATCTTCCAGGGTCGGGCCATATTTCTTACAGATAGTTTTCAGGTGGATAATCCGGGCTTCCACGTCGGCTAGGCGATCGGGATCGGTTTCCAGGTCTTCGCCATAGGCGTTGATCTGGCGTCCGGCCTCTTCCACTTGCGCCAGTGCATCACTCACCATCTCCAAAATAGGCTGCAGCTCGGTGTCATAGCGCACCATACTGTTCAGGGTTGCCTCTGCTTGCCCGAGCAAATCGGAACAGGCTTTGCCATCATCGTTCTGATAAAGCGCCTGATAGACCTCGTAGCTTTGCTGCTGCAACTCCACCGCATGGCTGAGCCGTTGTCGCTCCTGCTCCAGCCGATTCAACTCATCTGGTTCCGTCAGGTTAGCCTCTGCCAGCTCTTTCGCCTGATAATCAAACAAATCCAACTGTTGCAGCCGTTGTTGCTCCATCTGCCGCCGCTTTTCGAGTAACTGACTCGCTTGTTGGTACGCGGCATGGGCAGCGGCCACCTGCTCCCGCTGCTGGGCGATCGCCTCTCCTCCGAAGCCATCGAGCCACGCTCGTTGTAACCCTGGCTGTCCGAGTTGTACCGTTTGCCCTTGAGCTGTGATTTCGACAAGGCGATCGCGCAAGGACTCCAACTGTTGCTTATTTACAACCACACCGTTGATGCGCGAACGGCTACGGGAACTGCCCTTGCCCGCCGTCATCTCGCGGCTGCACTGAAACGAAGCCTCGTCCTGCAACGCAATGTCCTGCGACTGCAACCAATCTTTGAGGGTATCGTCCAGCCGAAAGGTCGCCTCAATCGTCGCGCGCGCTGCCCCCGTTCGAATGGCACGCCCACTCACCCGGCCACCCAGCACCGCATCCAGCGCATCCAAAATGATCGACTTGCCCGCCCCGGTTTCCCCGGTCATCACGTTCAGGCCGTCGCTCAAATCCAGCATGAGGCGGTCAATCAGCGCAAAGTTTTCAATTTGCAGCGACATCAACATAGGCAACGATTGACCTTACATCCCGCGTCCAGAACATCCGTGGAATAACCCAATTTCCTCCTCTAGTCTAAGGGCTTCCCTCTGAGTTCATGCAGCGGCGATCGCGATTCCTACAAAATTTCATCGCGCTATCTCAAAATCGTTCCTCCGCCCATTGCCCGAAGTCATCACATCCTTCAACGACAAAGCTACAAGGCTGCTTTCCAAAAACCCGTTTCAACAAAATTAGTAAAAGCGTGCCAACAATTAGGGATCAATCGATATGATAAGGGTTAAATAGGACAAGCGTATTAATTTCCATCCATGCGATCGCACATCACAGACGACATTCTCTTCATTGCTGCCGAAGACCTCCCCACTTATAAGAAAACGGGTTCGGTCGTCCGTAATACCTATTTTTGGGCACTGAAGGCGATCGCCGCTTATACCCCTTATGAAAAGGACTGGGAATTTGACCCCGAAGTCTGGGTCGCCCTCAAACGGATGCTGCTCTCCTTCACCGAATCCGGCTACCTCGGCCTCCGCGAAACCACCTTGGAATTCCCCACCGATACTGAAATCCCCGACTGCCTTCGCGCTATCGCTACCTGGGAATAATTCAATGCAACGTCTTCATCTAGATATAACGAAATAAAGTATTCGCTCACAAATTTCTGACTAATGGATCCACTTCGTCATCAGAGATACGGTTTCTCTCAATATACTGATTGATTTCATCCTGATGATCGCTGTAGTAAGTTAATGCTCCAAAAACTTGAGCTAGCGACAGATGAGGAAGTCCTTTGGGAATCTCCTCTGGCACAACACCCATTCGCCACGTTTCGACAATCGCTCTCACAGGCGTACGAGTCCCTTGAATAATAGGTTCTCCGCTTAGGATCTCATCGTCCCGAACAATGTAAAGATATTCTGTAGTTTTAACCGTGTCCAACGTCCGAATGAGCTATTTCTCACAATTATAGTGTGGCTGAAATTAAGGAGTGAGAGCTGAGGTATGTTGGGGAATCAGATAGAAGCCAACTACAGTCGTTCCTTCACAATATTAATCATGCAACGGTATTTAGGTGGTGCGATCGCTCTCCTCAGTCTCACGCTGGTCAGTTGTGGAAGCACAGTGGAAGAATCTGTGCCAGAGCCATCTCCCGTAACAGAAGCGACACCAATTCTACTGCCGAGTCCGGAACCGCCTGTAGTGGTCACGCCTGAACAGCGGGCTGAGGCAGCGACGCTTCGACAGGAGGGGTTGGCATTGCGGAATCAAGGCGATATTGAAGGGGCGATCGCCCCCCTCAAAGCGGCAGTGGAACTGGAATCGGACAATATTTCTGGTTATGTGCTGCTGGGCTGGACTGAGCATCTGGCAGGACAACGCGCAGCTGCCGTTGAAACGCTTCAGGATGCCCTGCGCCAGAACCCAGATGATATTCCTGCGTTGAATGCCTTGGGAATTGTGTACTTGGTGGATGGAGCGCTGGAGCAAGCCGTGGAGACCCATACCCGCGCGGTTGATCTCGATCAAGACAACAAGATCGCTCACTATAACTTGAGCTTGGCTTATCAGCGGCTCGGTGACTTTGAGGCGGCGATCGCCCGTGCCACGCGCGCCACGGAACTCGAACCCGGCAATCCCCATCCTTGGGTAGCGCTGGCGATCGCTCACGCCAGTGCCGAGGACATAGATGAGGCGATCGCTGCCTATCAGCAAGCAATCCAGGCGGATGCCCGCTACCGTGATGCCAGCCACCTTTCATTGCTCGAACGAGCCGGATTTAGTGCTGACCAGATTGAGGCAGCAGAAGCAATTCGAGCGCAGCTTTGACGTGGAATCGGTGGGCGATCACCCCTACTGATACTCCCGCCCTTTCAATTCAGCCAGTTCTTCTTGGTTAAGAACACCGTTTTCGGAATAGTAGCCGGAGGCTTTCTTCGCTTCGATTTCGACCTGCGCATCGGGAGGAACCAACTCGGGAGGAATGGGAACCCGAGTGACGATTTCAATGCCGGAGTTCGTCACGGCTTCGTACTTCAAGTTGCTCATCGATACGAATTCATCGATTTTCGTGACGCCGAGCCAATGCAGCACATCGGGCATGAGTTCCTGGAAGCGCATATCCTGCACCCCGGCTACACACTCTGTGCGGAGGAAGTAGGCATCGGCGCGATCGCCCCCTTCCTGTCGTTTACGGGCGTTATAAACCAGGAACTTCGTTACCTCACCCAGCGCCCGTCCTTCCTTGCGGCAGTAAACAATGATTCCAGCTCCACCCGCTTGGGCGGCACGGACACACACTTCGATGCCATGCACCAGATAGGGGCGGCAGGTACAAATATCTGACCCGAATACATCAGACCCGTTACATTCATCGTGAACCCGAATAGCAAGAGGTTTTGTAGGATCGGGGATGCTGGTTTCATCGCCAATGATGTAAATCGTTGTCCCGCCAATGGGAGGCAGAAATACATGCAAGTCGCGGCGCGTGACCAGTTCCGGATACATACCACCGGCCTGCTGGAAGAGGATGCGCCGTAGGGTACTTTCATCAGTTTGCAGACGCTTGGCGATGCCGGGAAGATACCACACCGGGTCGATTGCCGCCTTCGTCACAACCAGACTGCCATCTTCCTTCAACAAGGTGCCATCGACCTCTAGGCGATCGGCGGCGATCGCATCTTTCAGTTCCGGAATTTGGATATGGGCGCGGGTAATGGCGATCGTCGGACGAATGTCGTAGTCTGCTGGATACTTGGGCGCAAACACCTCCCCAGCCAATGCGCCATAGGGATCGAGGGATACAATCTTGTCGGGATCTGACCAGCTAGGGTGGGGGCCAATGCCGGCAACGGGTGCCGTATCCGTCAGATCGGCCCGGTGCTCCGGATCCAGTTGCCCACTGGCAACAGCCAGCGCCCGATACACGCTGTAAGAGCCGCCATGGGTACCAATGACATTGCGCAGGTTATGCTTCTTTGGCGACCCTACAATGGGGCCGCGATCGCTCCAAATTTCTGCCCCCCACTGAATGGGAACCGCTTGCTTATTGGTTCCGTTGTGATGGGACGTGAGAATAATGTGTCGAGGCTTGGACGATGATTCCGTGTTTGCCATAGCGTTAAACTTGCACCCGAATAAACCTGATCAGTATCAGAAATAACTGAGGATTGCAATTAATTTGCCATCACATTAGCCACCAGAATGGCAGCATGAGTGAGCATTGCCAGCGACAGCAACCCACCGGAACTTCCTCTATGCTAAACATTTGCACGATCGTTTTATGGAAGGATAGGTAGGTGTTTTCGACAGGAGCATCGCGTCCAAACCCCACCTAATGGCGATCGCACTTCATTCGTCTCAATTCCAATCTGTACCTTACCCTAGGGCTCGCATCACTACTATGTCGACGGCAACAGAATCCAAGGTATTTGTCATTCAACATCCGCTGGTTCAGCATAAGCTCACCCTTATGCGTCGCGCGGATACTCAAACCCAGGACTTCCGGCGACTGCTCAGAGAAATTTCGTTGTTGCTGGCCTACGAAGTCACTCGCGATCTGACCTTGCGTCATGAAACCATCAAAACCCCGCTGGTAGACATGGAAGCCCCAGTCCTAGCTGCAGAGAAAAATATGGTGATCGTCTCCATTATGCGAGCCGGACAGGGATTGCTGGATGGCATGCTGGAACTGATCCCCACCGCCAAAGTCGGCCATATTGGGCTCTATCGCGAACCGACCACCCTGGAGGCGGTGGAATATTATCTCAAGCTGCCAATGGAAACGGAGCAGCGTGACATGCTGGTGGTCGATCCAATGCTGGCTACTGGCAACTCGGCGATCGCCGCAGTCGATCGCCTCAAGGAAGCCAATCCCCTCTCCATCAAGTTTGTCTGTCTTCTAGCCTCACCCGAAGGCATTCAGAGTTTTCATTCCCAGCATCCAGATATTCCCATTTACACCGCTTCCATCGATGCGTATTTGGATGAACATGGCTATATCGTCCCTGGGCTAGGCGATGCAGGCGATCGCCTCTATGGCACCAAGTAATCGTAGGACTGACAAAAAACCTGTGTCACCCTGACTCAATTCGTTGATGGTGTGGGCGTGCTGCTCACACCATCAACGCAAAGTGCAAATCCTAATAGCCTTACGCATTAAGATTGGGGCAAATATTTGTTTGAAAGCCCCGCG
>JBCBSJ010000132.1:0-12299 GCA_039819245.1 Cyanobacteria bacterium J06638_20 | reverse complement strand
GACGTTGTTGCATGAAAGGGTCACGGATCCGTTAGTGGACTAAGGTTTAAGTACCACCAAAAACCGAGAGTCTATGAGCTACCGAATCCGCAACTGGTCTGAGTATAACGCTGGTCTGAAGCAACGCGGCAGTGTGACGTTCTGGCTCTCAGACGATGTCATGGACGGTTGGCTAGCCCCGACTTTGACGGGCCGTCGTGGCGCATCACCGACCTACAAAGATTTGGCTATCGCAACGTTTGAGACGCTCAAGAGTGTCTATGGATTGGCAGGTCGCCAAACCGAAGGGTTCATTGCCTCGCTGTTCAAGGTGATGCGTGTGGATCTGCCTGTTCCCGACCACAGCACGGTATCGAGGCGAAAGAGCAAGCTGAGCGTCACGCTACCGGTGGTGCCAAAGTCAGGGTCGGTGCATCTAGTGGTCGATTCAACCGGGGTGAAGGTGTACGGAGAAGGAGAGTGGAAGACACGCCAGCACGGCGTTAGCAAGCGTCGGACATGGCGAAAGCTTCATCTGGGCGTAGACGAGTCAACCGGCGAAATCCTGGCCGCAGTGGTCACCACGAACGACTTCCATGACAGCGCAGTGTTGCCTGACCTGCTAGAAACCACCGAGGCAGACATCGAGCAGGTTTCAGCCGATGGAGCCTACGACAAGCGGCGCTGCTACGATGCCCTGACAGCCCGAGGGTCAAAGGCCGCGATTCCGCCACAGAAGAACGCCAAGATTTGGCAGCACGGCAACAGCAAAGCGCCGCCTCATCCACGAGATGAGAATCTGAGGGCCATTCGCAAACGGGGGCGCAAGGCATGGAAACGGCAGTCCGATTACCATCGACGCTCGATTGCTGAAACGACCATGTTCCGTCTCAAAGCCATCTTTGGCGGCAAGCTACGCTCTCGCAAGTTTGACAACCAGGCCGCTGAACTGTTGCTTCAGTGCGGGGCGCTCAATCGCATGATTCAACTGGCCAAGCCCGATACAGTCTGGGTTGAAGACTAAATCAGGCTAGATCACACAACAGCTCTGGCTTTCCTCTATTCATGCAACAAAGTCGTGCATTGGCATGAATCTGGCTTGGGGGCGCGTCGCCCCCCAAACCCCCTGACTGGGGGAACGAAGCACGTTCCCCCAGACCCCCTTCCGCAAGGGGTGTTGCATGGGAGGCGTTGAGCCGCTTCGCATCGGTGGGAGGCATCCGGCTTGTGCATTTGTTTTGCTTCTGTTGGTTACAGAAAATCAGGTTTTCTTGAGCCTAAAATCCTATTTTTTGTGGCGGCAGTGCCGTCACAAAAAATAGGAGAACTCACCCCTAGACGGTTTGGGCAATGTGGTAGGGGGTGGTGAGTTTGTCGAGTTGTTGGACGAGGAGGCTGAGGAAGAGGCCGACATCGGTGACGATGCCGACAGATTCGACGGAGCCGCGATCGCTCAGTTTGGTGACGACAGCGGGGTTGATGTCGACGCATACGAGCTTGACGCCAGCGGGGGTCATGTTGCCGACGCCAATAGAGTGCAGCATGGTCGATAGCATCAGCACCATGTCTGCGCCTTTGATCAGGCGAGAGTAGTCCCGTTGGGCTTCGATCAGATCCATTTGGGTATCGGGCAATGGGCCATCATCGCGGATGGAACCAGCTAAGGAGAAGGGCACTTGGTGCTTCACGCATTCGTAGAGCACGCCGCTGGTGAGAACCCCTTGCTCTACGGCATTGGCAATACTGCCACACCGTCGGATGGTGTTGATGACTTTGAGATGGTGGCGGTGACCGCCTTTGACGGAAACGCCCCGCTTCATGTCGACCCCAAGGGAGGTGCCGAGCATGGCCTGTTCGATGTCGTGGACGGCGATCGCATTGCCGCCCAACAGCGCTTGCACATAACCCTCGCGGATCAGGGAGGAGAGATGCTCTGCGCCTCCGGTGTGGATGACGACGGGGCCAGCAACAACGGCTACCCTGCCGCCGCGATCGCGGATCTGGCGCAGTTCCCAGGCGATTTGCTCAACCACCAGTTCGACCCGGCGTTCGCTGGAAACGCCTGCGCCCATGAAACTGAACTCCTTCTCGCCATTGCGGGAATCTCGTGCATCGGTCTTGCGGACGGTGCGAATGCCTTCGACCCCGGTGACGATGCGATCGCCCTTTTCCACATCCCGCAGCAGTTTGCATTCGGCGATCGTGCCTTCGGGGGTCTGGGAAACCACAATCACCCCATCCATCCGCTGGTTCTGCACGCGCACCCATTGGCCATCCACACGCACCTCCGTGGGATAGATGGTTGTGACGTAGAAGTCATCGGGCGCGAC
This sequence comes from Cyanobacteria bacterium J06638_20, assembly GCA_039819245.1. Classification (GTDB taxonomy): domain Bacteria; phylum Cyanobacteriota; class Cyanobacteriia; order Elainellales; family Elainellaceae; genus Vacuolonema. The sequence goes on along the minus strand of JBCBSJ010000132.1, from coordinate 9,990 downwards.
CCCTGGCATCAGTGCGGTTTGCAGTGGATTGTCGCATTCCTCTTGAGGTCGAGCGACCGCTCCCATATCAATCAGCTGCGACATGATGTCTTCCATCACCTCATGGCTGGGAGCCGACACGCGAATCTCGGCGCGGGAGGTGCTCTGGCGCTGTTCGCCTAGGTGGAAATCCATCACCTGGAAGCTACCGCCCCCTTCCACCACGAAATCCAGTGCCCGATTGATCAAACCAGAATCGAGCAAATGCCCTTCGAGTCGGATGGTGCGACTTTCCACCCGAGCAGCACTGTGGAGCTGAGGCTGCAATGGCTCTGTAACGCGCAGCGTCAGACACTTCGACGCACCGCCTGCTTTGAGGAACTCGGTCAATGGCGTTTCGACCACTTCAAAGCCCAAGCCTTCGAGCCGTTGCCGCAAGCTGTCACTCGCTTTGTTGAGGATAACTGTGCGGTTGATATTCACGGCATTACAGGCAAAGTTGACCGCATCCCGCTCGTCCACTGCGATTCGCTTTGCGGCTGGAACCCGCATCTCAATCAACCGATTTGAGTACGCATCAAACGCTGGAGGATAGTACATCAAGTAGCCATCCACCAACGGACAGAAACAGGTATCTAAGTGGTAGAAACGCTCGTCCATCAACCGTAGGGACAGCACTTCCACATCCAGCCACTTTGCCAGATAGGGATGGGCATCAAGTTCCGAACGGAAGCCATACCCTGCCCACAGCCAACGGCCTTCCCGGTCAAACAGGGCATCGCCCGCCCCCTCAAAGGGCAAATCCTTGGGCAATTCATGGACGAGGAAACCCTGTTGCTGAAACCATTCTTTGAAAAAGGGTTCTTCACCCTGGCGTTCCTTGTGGAAAAAGCGACTGAGAACCACGGTTTTGTCGAGCACCAACCCTGCATTGGCCGTAAACACCATGTCGGGCACCCCCTGCTGGGGCTGAATTAACTCAACAGTAGCCCGGTCTTTGATGATGTGATACAACCCTTGCCACTGATCGACGGCGCGATCGCGCGACGACTTGTGAATATTGCCCTCCATCCATGGATTAATCACATAATCCACGTCATAGTGATCGGGAGAACACATCAGAAAACGAATTGGAGCACTCATAGGAAATTTCGCTGGTAGAATTTTGCTGATGGAAAAACATCGGGCGGGAAAGGGAATGCAGATGCCCAAAAGAAATGGGGACGCAGATGGATGCGGACGTGAATCCGCTTCAATCACCTAAAACCATTCAGATCTCGTATGCCAGTAAGGGAGAATACCATCTGTGCTGCGTTCGTCCCGGTTCATATCTTGCCGACTAGACGAACGCCACAATCAGCCCTTCAGCCCACATCTGAGAACCAACAGCCAACCTCAGATTCTAGTACCCTTTCTGGCACTCAAGCTAGTGTTTCAAACGGGGCGATAATTCTTGTATTAACGCAAAAGGGCTTAACAAGGTGGCTTCACGAGGTAGTTCTACGGTTTCTTTGGACGCGCAAACCGTTTGTTTGTGGGCGATCGATTTCGGTTCCTTCCTTGCTTACATTTTCGCTAAATCGAGGGTGCTCGTGTCAGGAGATCCTTAAAAAATGAACCACAGAGACACAGAGAGCACAGAGGGAAGACGGTTAGACATTAAGGAACGTAAAGCACAACTGGGGTATGGGCAGAGATAGAGACTCCATATCTCATCTACACTCTATCTACGCTTCAGCAATCAGCATTTATCTTCATCTGCGTCCATCCGCGTTCATCTGCGTTCCATTCTTCCCATTATTGCCCTCGCAAGGAACGCGATCGCATGGGTCGAGGTTGCATAACGTTTTGCTGTTGCCCCTGGGTCATTTGGTAAAGCCGATGGTGGGTTTCCTGGCGGAGAGCTTCTAGATCCTTTTCAGACAGATCCTGCACATAGTTGATCTTGAGTTCTTCGAGGAGGTCAACCAGCAGGTCTTCGATATAGTCAAAGGTGGCGTTTTGGTAGAGTTCTGTGCGGAGGGTGGAGGTAAATTTTTCGACCAGATCTTGGGTCAGCTCTGCTCCTTTCTCATCTTCCAGGGCGCTTTTGAGGCTATCGTAGGCGGTTTCAGTTAGCTCAGAGACGAGGCGATCGCCAATTTGCCCCGACATTTCCTTAAACCCCGGCAAATTCGACGCCCCCCGATAAACTGGCGACTGGGACAGCACCGAATCCACACTATGCCGAATCAGCGCCTCTAGCTCCGGGCGCATTTCTGGCAAGATACGATAGACAGCCAAATCCGTCAGCTTTTGGGCAATCATTTCACTTTCATTGACGCCATTAATATCCACATAGCGGCGCTGGGGATCGGGGCTAGAAACCAGGCGGCGGAGGGTTTTGCGCTGAATCACCTCTTGCAGTTGCTCGATGACGCGCAACACCACCACTTCCGTCATTTCAACGGCGACACTAGCTGTCAGTCCACGAGTGATGCGATCGCGGATTGGTTCCAAATTGGCCAGCCGCGACTGCTGAATGCGAATGGTCGTCGGGAGGATCCGCAGCCAGCGCCATTGTGGAATGAACAGCGGCACATCGTACCAGCGCCAGAGCATCGCATCGAACCAGTTGGTACCCCGATATTTGCGGCTGATACCCAAGGTGCGAATCAAAAAGTCGGCGGCAAAGACAAGCATGAAGGGTAGATCAATCCGCCAGAACAGATCGATGGGGCGTCCCCGTTCGTTAATGCCACGAAAGAAGTTGGTTTCCATCAACGGACGAATGTCGTCGTCGAAGAAAGCTAAGGCTTCACCAGGCCCCACGGCATCCAGATAATCCGCCTCCCAGAAGTTGCGAAACGCGTCTTTGGAGGATTCCAGCCCCATGCGATCGCGCATCTCGTTCTTGATCCGCTCCAAGGTTCCCGACTTTTCCGCCAGTGCAAAGGGGTTTTCATCCACCATCGCAATGCTGCGATCGCGCAACTCTTCCAGCAACGCTTCACTCTCTGGTGCATCGAGCCCAGCATCCTGGAGTTCATCCACCGTTGCCAAATAGGCCACCGTATCTCGGTTGGGCTCCATCCCCTTAAAGGTTTCGCCATACCACCAAGTAAACTCTGGCAAATAGCGCAAATAGAAGTCGCGCCACGGGACATAGGTCCAGTCAAAGGCAACCAGTGTCAGGTTCACAACGGCGAGCAACGCTAGGATGCGATCGAGCCAGCTAGCCTGCTTCTTTTTTTTACGCTCAAACATAACTCTGCCAATCCCTCTGTCAACGGAGGCTTCCTCTCCAACGGAGGCGGTCTTCCCAACGGAGACCGCTTCTCCAACAAAAAGCCAATCCCTCCATTGAAATACGGAACGCCCCCGATTCCGTCTCCCTACAGGCTTCTTTCAGGTTTTTGGGACTAATGCGTTAGATAGTCAGGCCGGAGCAGCGGTTGGTTGTGCTTGAGACGCTCGCAATTGTCCGCAGGCCGCATCCGCTTCGAGCCCACGAGAATAGCGGACGCTGACGGCAATATGGCGATCTTTCAAGGCTTGCACAAAGCTTCGGATGCGCGTTTCGTCGGGGCGTTGATAATCCACTTCGGAAATGGGGTTGTAGGGAATCAGGTTGACATGGCTCTGGAACCCACGCAAATGCGAAGCCAGTTCTTCGGCATGCTCAGGCTTGTCGTTCAGCCCTGCCAGCAAAATGTACTCGAAGCTCACCCGCCGCCCCGTTTCTTTCACGTAGTCGCGGCATTCCGCCAGCAAGTTCTTTAGGGGATAGGGCGTCGCGCTGGGGATGAGGCGTTCGCGGGTCGCCTGATTCGAGGCATGCAGGCTAATGGCGAGGGTGAGCTGCAAATGATGGTCGGCAAGCTGACGAATGCGTCCGGGGATACCCACGGTAGAAAGTGTCATGGTGCGCTGGCTAATGCCTACATCCTGGTTGAGCGATCGCACGGCAGACAACACATTCTCTGTGTTCAGCAAGGGCTCACCCATGCCCATGAAAACGATATGACTCACCCGCTGCCCAAAGGCTTCCTGCACCGTCAATACCTGATCCACAATTTCGTGGGTTTTCAGGTTGCGCTGAAAGCCGCCTTTCCCAGTGGCACAAAAGTCGCACCCCATCGGGCAGCCAATTTGGGAAGACACGCACACGGTCAATCGCTTTGCGGTCGGCATCCCCACCGTTTCGATGATCTGCCCATCGGCTTGCTGCAACAAAAACTTGATCGTCCCATCTGTTGCTTCGGAACGATAGTGGATGCGCGAGCGCCCTACGGGATAGTCGGCCATTTCCGCCCGCCATTGCTTCGAGAACACCGAAATCTCCGACAGTGAATGCGCCCCCTGCTGATACAACCACTGGTGCAGTTGCTTTCCTCGATAGGCCGGTTGCCCCTGCTCTTGCATCCAAGCGGTGAGGTCAGCGAGCGATCGCCCCAACAAGGGTTGTTGGTGAGTGGGTGGGTCGGTTGATGCCGAAGAAGCAGATTTGGGAACAGCCGAGGTCATAATGGCGCAGGAAAAAGGTCAGCCTCTATCTTACCGAGTGGCGATGGAGATGGGGGATGCGATCGCAGATAAATACGAATAGATACAGATGATTGTCAGATACAGATGATTGTCAGATCTTGTAGCAATGCTTTGTAGCAATCATGGCCTGAATTCCTAATTGAGTTAGGTGACTCCAGGTTCTTTTACGATATTGAGGAAACATCTTTGTTAAGCATTCATTTTTCAAGCCTTCAAAAACGCGCAAGAAATATGTATTGGCTGCCTAAGTACAGGACAAAAAATCGAACCCCAGCTAAAACCCTTGATTGTGTGTCATGCGGGCGGTGCCCGCATGACACACAATCAAGGGTTTTCTGGTTTTTGTCCTGTACTCAGATTGGCTGCTACCAAGCTGAGTCTAAGGACACCTTTAACCTGATGACTTACAAAGCAACAGATGCAAGGAATAACCATGAGTTCATCACAATTAATACTTTTTGCTCTCAGTTCTCTATTACTAATGGTGACTCCCGCACCAGATATGATTCCTGTGATTACTCGCGGCGTGGGTCAGGGACGGCGGGCTGCTTTTCTAATGGTCTTAGGGTACAGCTTGGGAGATTTTACTCATGCACTATTCGCAGCCGTAGGATTATCAACGCTACTTCTAACTTCAGCTTTAGCCTTTAAGCTCGTTAAGTATGCTGGGGCGATTTACTTCATTTATTTAGGCATCAGAATGCTACTCAATAAAACAGAGTTTTCATTTGAAACTCAGCCAGAAAGGATTGCCTCCAAAAAGATTATATGGCAAGGATATTGGTCGAATTTACTTAACCCAGAATCAACATTATTTTTCCTTGCCTTCTTGCCTCAATTTGTCGATGTCACAGAAGAGAATGTTGCGTTTCAGATTATGATTCTCGGCTCTATCTTCACGTTAATTGGTTTTTTGGTCTATTGTTTCATTGCCTATTTCTCAGGCAGTGTAGGTTTGTGGCTGCGATCCAAACAATTTATCGTTGACAAACTGCGGTACTTTACGAGCACTGTTTTTATTCTTTTCGGAGTTCGAGTAGCGTTAAAAGAGCAAACTTAACCTTTTCAGTTACGTTGTAGGCACTGTAAGACCTGAACAAACTGAGAGATTTCTAACTTTAGAAGCCTCGACAGTAGAGTTCGTTCTACTAGGTGTGATTTCAACTGCTTGGTTAGCTTATCCTACATTCACATTATTTAAGGAAGCCAGTCCTCGTCCAGCGCTTGTTCTACCGTAAAGCAAGGATCGCTGGGGATCATTGCTGAGTCTAAGCCACTGGCCTTCAGGAAAAGCTTTCTGCCGTTTTCATACTGTTTAGTGAAGTTGCTGTGTACAAAAGATTTTAGGCTAGGGCTTGATTCTAGTCGCTCCTGAATTTGAATCCGAAAGTTAGTAATTTCTCGATTCCATCCTCTGAAACAAGTGTCTCGCTCTGACTCCCAATATTTGATCTTTAGTAAGTGTTCGCACAACCGCATAAGGTAGCTGGAAAGGGCATGTTTGTCGCTTCTTCCCAAACTTTCAATCTCCTCAATCAAATGATCCAAGTCCAGGTTTTTAAAGTCATGCGATCGCAACTGACTAACAGTTTGGGCCAACCAGCACTGATAATCGGTCTCATACAAGGTGATAAGGTCTGAGCTGACTTCGAAATCCATTGCAACCAGAAAGGCGTCCTAGTAAGAATTTAGATTTAGTCTAGCTTGCCGTTGACCAGACCATTCAAGCCGTAAACTTCGCGGCTCCCAGCCAGGGTAACGAGAGTAACTTCCTTCTCATCACCTGGTTCAAATCGCACAGCGGTTCCGGCGGGGATATCGAGGCGCATGCCCTTTGCCCGATCGCGCTCAAAGGAAAGGGCTTTGTTCACTTCAAAAAAGTGGAAATGGGAGCCGACCTGGATGGGGCGATCGCCCGTATTTGCAACCATTAACGTCACCGTTTCGCGTCCGGCATTCAGTTCGATTTCACCGGATTCAATCAATAGTTCCCCTGGAATCATTGTGCCCCTCTCTATACTGTTATCTCGTTACAGTTCTTTTGTTGCAGTTGTACCGTAGCGTCGTCCGAATTCATCTAATTTTCGTCAAATGCGCCGATCTCAGCCATCACTAAAAGACTATCTAAACTCGTCCAATATTCTGCGATTCGTCCAGCTTTGATACAAAAGATGCTCATGCCTGGAATGGAAACAACGCGTCCCGTCGGTTGAATACCCTTGAGTTCACCTAAATGCGTTCCATTACCCAACCAGCGAACTGCGATACGATTGCCCTCTCCAAACAAATCCTCGATTTGGATCGTGTAGTCGGGGAAGGCCGCAAATAGCATCTTCAGGAAGGCGATCGCCCCTTCAAAATCGGTGATGTCTTCGGTCTTATACGGCTCGTGCCAGCGGAAATCTGGGCTGAGGACATCTGGCAAAAGGTCTAATGTTTTCTGATTCCACACTTCGCCATAGAAGCGATGGATTAAAGCTTTATTCTCGACTACGTTGTCGTGGGATACAGGACTATCCAAATTCAACCCATCCTTGGAAGACCATGAGGTTTAGCTCTCGTTCTAGCGAATCGGGTCGTGAACCGTAACCAACTTCGTCCCATCGGGAAACGTCGCTTCTACCTGTACCTCATGGAGCATTTCAGGAATGCCGTCCATCACATCCTCCCGCGACAGGAGCGTCGTGCCATAGGTCATCAACTCTGCCACGGTGCGGCCTTCGCGCGCCCCTTCCAGAATTGCTGCCGAAAGATAGGCGACTGCTTCGGGATAGTTGAGCTTCAAACCTTTGTCTTTGCGCCGTTCTGCCAATAATGCCGCCGTAAAGATCAGTAACTTATCTTTTTCCTGGGGAGTCAGTTGCATGGTTGGGGCCGAGGACGAGAGGTAAACCGCAGGTGAATTAGGGTAACCAGCGGCAGGAGATACAAGTAGCAAGCGAAGGGAATGAATCCCGCATGGATTCCAAGGACGGTTGCAGGAACAAGTCCGGCTATATTCCAGGGAATTAGAGGCGAGAGTACAACGACTGTATTCTCCAGGTCAAGCGCCAATGCGGCGTTCCCTTTAGTGCTTTCTTCATATTTGGACCGCATCAGTTGCTCGGTGAGGAGGATGGCGATGGTCTGAGTACACCCGAAGGCCGCCGAACCAAACCCCACACAGCCAGTTGCCATGAGCCGCTGGGGGCGATTGGAAATGCGGGCAAGGTAAGGGTGGATTGTATCCAGCAGGCGCGTACCAGCAAATAGGCCGACGAAAGCAGTGGAAAGCAAAACCACCAGCAATACGCGGCTCATGGAAAGAATACCGCCACCTAGCAGGATGGTGTCCAGTGAGGTGTCGGTGTGGAGATGGAAGCCAAATATGAGAAAGCGCAGGATGTTGATAGGGGACTGGTGCTGATGGCCTAGAGCGAGAGCGATCGCCACCCCTGTGCTCAGCAACATCGAGTACCGCACATCCACTTTCAGCAAGGACAGCCCCAAAATGGCGATCGCCGGAGCCAGTAGCAGCGGTTCCACCTGAAACACTTGATTCAATTCCACTGTGAGGGTGGTTTGGTTGGGGTGAACGGGAAACCACCAGGACAGTGCTAGATACACGCCACTGGTCAGCAACAGGGGCAACAGCGAGGTGCGCCACATACCGCTGAGGTTGTCGTACAGGCGGGTGCGGGTCACGGTGGCGATCAGCAACGCACTGGACGACATGGGAGAACAGCGATCGCCCACATAGGCCCCGGCAATTACGGCTCCCGCTAGCATCGCCGGGTTCACTTCGCTGCCCTGAGCCATCGTCATCAGCGCTAGCCCAATCGTGCCCACGGTGCCAAAAGATGTGCCAATTAATAGCGACACGCCACTGGTCAACCAAAAGGCCGTTAGCAAGAATAGTCGGGGTTGAATCCACTGCACGCCGTAGTACACCAGCGCTGGAACCGTTCCCGCTGCCATCCAACTGGCAATCACAACGCCGATGAGGAAGAGGACGCTAATCACTGGCAGCGCCCGCCGACACCCCAGTCCAGCCTGCCGCATCAGAAATGGCAGCGCGAACCCTCGCCGCCATAGCATGAACACAAAAGCCAGCATGGCGATCGCCAGGGGATAGGCAATAAAAATTCCTTTCAGGGTGCTGACCAGCAGCAAGAGGAACGAAAACCCAAACGCTAAAACCAGATCCATAACCCGGCGATACCTTCTAGACAAAGTGCTGCAATCGCTAGCCTAGAGCCATTGCCCGATCCCAATCAAAATGCAGCGTGAATTGCTTCTATCGAACTTTTGAATGGAAACGCGGCAATGCGTCATGAACAATTGATAATGGACTCATTGCTCAGCATTTATTAGTGGTTATGGGTAGCGTTGCCGACAGTCGCATCAAGCTTTCTCAACTGCGAGCCTTTGTGGCGATCGCCCAGCACCAAAATTTTGGTGAAGCCGCGCTGGAGATGGGGGTGACGCAATCGACCGTGAGCTATGCGATCGCCGCCCTGGAAGAAGCACTGGGCGTGGTATTGCTAAATCGGGGACGACACGGTGCCACCCTCACCGCCTGCGGCAAGGAAATGCTACTCGATGCCCAACAAATCCTGAAATTGCTCGATCGCCTACATCACACGGCCAATCGCAATCGGGGCTTGGAAGGAGGTGAGGTTCGCATCGCGACGCCCCGCAGTGTCGCAACGCATCTATTGCCCCGCGTCATTGCCCAATTCCGCGAAACGTTCCCTCAGGTCAACGTTGTCATTACTGAGCATGCCTACTATTCCAGCGTTGAACAGGAGGTGCGAGACGGGCAAGCCGATATGGGATTTACTGTATTGCCCATAGGGGATGGGCTAGAGGTGCAGCAAGAGTTTCAGGATGATTTCCTGGTACTCTTCCCACCCAATAGCTTGAGCGATGATGCGCCTCTGACATGGGAACAGCTTGCGACCCTCCCAATGATCATGACGCCCGTAGCCGCGCCCCACCGCCATGCCCGTTCTGTTATCGATCATCTTGCTCAATTCGGCTGCACCCTCAACGTTGCCTACGAAGTGCAGCAGGACTCAACTCTCGTCAGCATGGTGCAGCAAGGCTTGGGAGCTGCGGTCGTGGCGCGCCTTGCCGCTGAACCTATTCCTCCCGACATCCAGATCCGCCCCCTCCCAGAACCTCTGTCACGGACAATCGTCCTGATTACTGCCGAAGGAGCACTTCTCTCCCAGGCAACCTTTGCCTTTTGCGATCGCTTTCAAGCCTTCCTCGACCAGTGGCAAAACGCCGTGGAGTAGATAGGACTTACGTATTTGGAACGAAAAACCAAAGGCTCTTGATAATTTTTGGGGCGCTCTGCGTCCCAAAAATTTAGGACTTACGCATAGCGTTGGAGCAGTAGAGCCCCACCCTGTAGATTGAGCTGCTAGAGTCAAAGAATGAAAGACTCTGTAAGCCGTTTGGACTATTGCCAGTACCTACTGGTCAGTCAAATCAACT
>JBCBSJ010000131.1:0-12389 GCA_039819245.1 Cyanobacteria bacterium J06638_20 | reverse complement strand
GTATAGTCCAGACTTTATGCCCGTTGAACATCTGTGGCAATGGCTGCGGGAGGAGGTGACCTATCATGCTTGCTACGCCAATGCTGACGAATTGAAGCAACGAGTTGAGCAATTTCGACAACAGATTAATGCCGATCCCCTAGCTCTAGCTGACCGCCTGTGGGTGAAAAATCACCTTGACTCCCAAGAAGAAAAACTACGGGTCTCAACTTAGACGAGGTTTAGTTCATATGGTGGAACAAAAGTTCTCTCCCTATCTAGTATTTATTTTTCTCCTGAGTGTCCTTTCGCTCGGTATTATTTTTTGGCAGTCGACACTACCACCCACATCCTCGACAAAACAAATTCTGGAGTACGCAGATACCCTTGTCTGCATCATTTTTCTAATGGACTTTTGTATCTCGCTTTATCAAGCTGAGAACAAGAGACAGTACCTATTGCGGCATGGATGGCTTGATCTGATATCTAGCATTCCAATGATTAATGCACTTCGCTGGGGGCGTGTTGCCCGCATCAGTCGCCTCTTCCGCCTTCTAAGAATTTTACGGTCTGGCAAGATTTTGATGGGTTTCGTCCTGGAGTACCGCCGTGAGAGCAGTCTGCTGGCTACGACTCTGCTAACTATTATTTTGTTGACTATTTCTAGTATCGGCATTCTATCCGTTGAACAAAATGAGGCTGCTAATATCCAGAGTGCTGAAGATGCTATTTGGTGGGCGATCGCAACCATCACAACAGTCGGATACGGAGATACTTATCCGGTTACGTCTGAAGGAAGGGCGATCGCGCTTCTGCTCATGATTGCTGGAGTTGGGCTGTTTGGTATTTTCACAGGTTTGCTTGCAGCATGGCTCTTGAAAGCTGAGGAAGATGAAACTCAGCATGAAATCTCACTCCTGCGACAAGAGATTCAGGAACTCAAGAACCTGATCGTGACCAAGGCAGAAGAGATTGAAGAAAGTTGATTCAGGTGATTCGACAGAATGCGATCTCTAAACTTTGCACTAGAAACTCGCACCAGATTTTGGAATTGCTTTATGTGGATATGTCAAGGCAGTGTGAGTTCAAATCCTGGTAGTGTCTCTTCTCCAGAGAGCTTTGTTGGCATCGAGACCACTTCAACAGATTGGTCGGGACGATAGATTTCAACTTGTTTGTCCCTAGGGTTTATCAACCAGCCCAAGCGTAAGCCGCTATTCAGGTATTCCTGCATTTTGGTCTGGAGAGGATGGAGGCGATCGCTAAGCGATCGCAATTCGATTACAAAATCGGGACAGAGGGGTGGAAATCCCTGGCGATCTTGAGGATTCAGGGCATCCCAACGTTCTTGGCTGACCCACGCGACATCGGGCGAGCGATCGCCACCTTGTGGCAAGCTAAACACGGTTTGAGAACTGAAGACGACACCCAACTGTGTTTGCTCATTCCAGATTCCGACCTTTGTGATTAGATGTGCTTCCTGGCTTCCACTTTCTCCACCGACTGGAGTCACAACAATTAACTCTCCTACAGCAGACCGTTCGAGGGATGCATCTGGATTGGCAAGACACAATTCATAAAACTGTTCCCGTGTTAATCGGACAATTGGGTCGAGATTGAGTACCGTTGTCATGGATTGCCCTCATCCAGAGTTCTAACCTCTATTATTCATAGGACTTATGCATTGGACACGAAAACCGAAGGAGCTTGATGATTTTTGGGGCGCAGTGCGCCCCAAAAATCATCAAACTGCGTAAGTCCTGATTCATTTTCCTCAAAGAACTGGTTCTGATAATTCATGACTCAAGCGGTGTGCAATCGCGCGCTAAGCACATAGCACTCATTCGGTGGCTTGCTATCCAGTTCTGACATCTCAAGTAGTACCTTTTGATAGCGTCTTTGGGACGCAACGTTTTGTGAAGGGGCTCTTATTTTCATTAAGTGAGCCTTAATTTTTTTGGGGATCAGGGCGTCTTCACAAGTTCCTCAGATTCTTTGCTTAGAACTTGAGATGGAGAGGAAGGTTCCAGGGTTGAGGTAGACAAAACCCAGCAGGGATAAGACTCTCTGGTGTTCAGCAGAGGGCAATGGTTCTATGACATATGCGATCACCCATTGAGGTCAGTTGGTCATAGAACTTGATGACAAGTCACAGGCGCAGTCCATTGGTTGGGAGTATTCGACTGGTTGGATAGCCGTTTTTGGTGTTTTCCATAGGTTATCTGTTGCGCTATCGATGGCTGACAACGCCCTCATCGTGCATAGGTTCAGATTCAGGTTTCGTATCGAACACAGGTTTCGCATTGAACAGTTGTCTCGCTTAGTTGCTTTACGTTTTCGTTCATTTCTCCAATGAGTCATATGTCTTGGCTCTTGAGCCTTCCAACGATTCATCGAACGTTTATCCATACTCTTTCAATTGCAAAGCCCTGAGGGATCATTCATGACAGTTACCCAAACAACAATCACGACCCTGCAAGACTTGGAAGCTCTGATTACCCGTGTGAAAACAGCGCAAGCAGCCTATGCCACATTCACCCAGGACAAAGTGGATGCGATCTTTCGAGCCGCAGCATTGGCTGCCAACAACCAACGCATCCCCCTAGCCAAACTGGCCGTCCAGGAAACGCGAATGGGTGTGATTGAAGACAAGGTGATCAAGAATCACTTTGCCTCGGAATATATCTACAACAAGTACAAGAACGAACCGACCTGTGGCGTCATTGAAGATGACAAAGCCTTTGGCGTCCAGCGCGTTGCTGAACCCATGGGGATTCTGGCCGGCATCGTTCCCACGACGAATCCAACGGCTACGACAATTTTCAAAGCCTTGTTGGCGCTGAAGACCCGCAACGCCATCATCTTCTCGCCCCACCCCCGCGCCAAAAAATGCAGTGTGGAATCGGCCCGCGTGGTGCTTGATGCCGCTGTAGCTGCAGGCGCTCCGGCGGACATCATTGGTTGGATCGATGAGCCAACGATCGAGCTATCGCAGGCATTGATGAGCCACCCAGAAGTGAAGCTGATTCTGGCAACTGGAGGTCCAGGAATGGTGCGATCGGCTTATTCCTCTGGCCGTCCCTCTCTGGGCGTTGGTGCGGGTAACACCCCAGCAGTCATCGATCAGTCGGCGGATATTCAAACTGCCGTCAGTTCTATCCTGCTGAGCAAAACCTTTGACAATGGCATGATTTGTGCGTCGGAGCAGTCCGTCATCGTCGTTGATGAGGTGTACGACGCGGTCAAAGAGGAGTTCATGCGGCGGGGCGCGTACATCCTAAATGCAGAAGAGAAGGAGCAAGTGGCTGGGGTGCTGCTCAAGGATGGTCGGTTGAATGCGGCGATCGTTGGGCAAACTGCCGGAGCCATCGCAGAAATGGCAGGGCTGGGAAATATCTCCCTGGATGGGGAAAGCTGCAACGGCAACAGCGACCCATCCCTCTCTCATTCAGCCCCGAAGGTTTTGATGGCCGAAGTCAGTGAGGTCGGACATCAGGAACCCTTCTCCTGTGAAAAGCTTTCTCCCGTGCTGGCGCTCTATCGAGCCTCCACCTTCTACGAGGCCGTAGCGATCGCCCAATCACTGGTTGTATTTGGTGGATGGGGGCATACCTCGGTGATTTACACCGATCCCCGCAACCGGGATGATATCGCCTACTTTGAGAACCATGTGCAGACCAGTCGTGTGTTGGTCAATACACCCTCATCCCAAGGGGCGATCGGCGACCTGTACAACTTCAAGCTCGATCCGTCGCTGACGCTAGGCTGCGGTACCTGGGGCGGTAACTCGGTATCGGGCAACGTAGCTCCCCAACACCTGCTCAACATCAAAACGGTCACCGAACGGCGGGAGAACATGCTGTGGTTCCGCGTACCGCCGAAGATCTATTTCAAGCGTGGCTGTCTGCCTGTTGCGTTGAGCGACCTGGAAGATAAAAAGCGGGCCTTTATCGTCACCGACCAGCCCCTATTTGAACTGGGTATTTTGGATACCATTACCGCTGCGCTGGAACGGTTGGGCATCAACTACGACATCTTCCACGATGTCGAGCCCGATCCAACCTTGACGAATGTGAACCAAGGTCTGGATCAACTCCGGAAATACAACCCCGATGTGATTATCGCCGTGGGGGGTGGTTCGCCGATGGATGCCGCAAAAGTGATGTGGCTGATGTACGAGCATCCAGAAGTGGAATTTGATGGGATTGCCATGCGGTTTATGGATATCCGCAAGCGGGTGTATTCCCTGCCGAAGTTGGGGCAAAAAGCCATCATGGTGGCGATTCCTACCACATCGGGTACCGGCTCAGAAGTCACGCCCTTTGCGGTCGTGACGGATGATCGCGCGGGCATCAAATACCCCCTGGCGGACTATGCCCTGACGCCGAATATGGCGATTGTGGATCCAGATCTGGTGATGAGTATGCCCCCTAAGCTGACTGCTTTTGGCGGGATTGATGCCCTGACCCATGCGCTGGAATCCTATGTATCGGTGTTGGCGACGGAGTTTACCGAAGGGTTGGCACTGGAGGCGATCGCCCTCCTCTTCCAATATCTGCCGCGCTCCTATCGGAACGGTGCCAATGATGTGGAAGCCCGTGAGAAAGTCCACTATGCTGCGACCATTGCCGGGATGGCCTTTGCCAATGCATTCCTGGGCATTTGCCACTCGATGGCACACAAGCTAGGGTCAACCTTCCATGTCCCCCACGGGCTGGCCAACGCGCTGATGATTTCCCATGTCATCCGCTATAACGCCACCGATGTGCCGCTCAAGCAAGCGATCTTCCCGCAGTACAAGTATCCCCACGCCAAGGAGCGGTATGCCGAAGTGGCCGACCATCTGAAGCTGGGGGGAACCACCCAAGATGAAAAAGTGGAACGGTTGGTTGAGGCGATCGAAGGACTGAAACGGGAACTCGATATTCCTACCACCATCCGCGAGGTGCTGCATGAAGATGACCAGCTCTTCTACGGTCAGCTCGAAGAAATGGCCGACCAAGCCTTTGACGACCAGTGCACGGGAGCCAATCCCCGCTATCCACTGATTCATGACTTGAAGGAACTTTATGTGCTGGCCTATATGGGGTGTCGGACTGATTCTGTTCCCTTCCACACCGATGTGGATGAAGTCGCAAAGACTGTTGCCGAACCCGCAACAGCCTGATGTCTACAGCGGCCCACTTGGGCCGCACTTGAATCCCGCTTGGGTCTGATCGAATGGATGACCAAACCCGAGGCCGGGAACGAACAATCCGTCTTTGTGCCCTTTGTGTCGGAGGGCGTCTACCATCCCCGCAAAGGCACAAGACGCTATCTAACTGGTAAACAAAACCAAACATCTATCTGCATTCAAATTTCCAATTTAGGGATATGACTTATGACCAGTACAACCCTGAAAAATGCATCATCACTCCCCTCTGACCCAACCCATGATTTACTGCGAGTAGAACATCGTCCCCTGGACGCAATTTTTTCTCCCCAGACGATCGCCGTCATTGGCGCTAGCGAACGCCCCAACAGCGTCGGACGAACCCTCCTTTGGAATTTGATCACCAATGCCTTTGGCGGCACGATTTATCCCGTCAATCCTAAGCGCAAGAGCGTCTTGGGTATTCGCGCCTACCCTAGCGTTGCCGATATTCCTGAACCCGTTGACCTTGCGGTGATCGCGACGCCTGCCCGGACGGTTCCCGGTGTGATTCGGGAATGCGGCAAGATTGGGGTGAAAGGGGCGATCGTTATTTCTGCGGGCTTCAAGGAAACGGGACCCGAGGGTATTGCCTTAGAGAAAGAATTGCTGGAAGAGGTACGGCGCTACAAAATGCGGTTGATTGGCCCCAACTGCCTCGGGGTGATGAATCCCATCTCAGGGCTGAACGCCACCTTTGGCAGCAGCATGGCGCGTCCCGGCAACGTGGGCTTTATCAGCCAAAGTGGTGCCCTCTGTACCGCCATTCTGGACTGGAGCTTTCGAGAGAATGTGGGCTTCAGCGCCTTTGTTTCCATTGGTTCCATGCTGGATGTGGGCTGGGGCGACCTGATCTACTACCTGGGCGATGACCCCAACACCGAAAGCATCGTGATTTACATGGAATCGATTGGCGATGCGCGATCGTTCCTCACGGCAGCGCGGGAAGTGGCATTGACCAAACCCATCATCGTGCTGAAAGCAGGACGGACAGAAGCCGCCGCCAAGGCTGCGGCTTCCCACACCGGAGCCTTGACGGGGAGCGAAGCGGTTCTAGAAGCCGCCTTTAAGCGCTGTGGGGTTCTCAGCGTGACTTCCATTTCCGATATGTTTGACCTGGCGGAAGTGCTGGCGAAGCAGCCTCGTCCCAAAGGCCCCCGCCTCAGCATCATCACCAATGCCGGTGGGCCTGGCGTACTGGCAACAGATACCCTGATCGCTACCGGAGGTAAGTTGGCGCAGATATCGGAAGAATCCATCACCCAGCTCAATGAATTCCTACCCACTCACTGGAGTCATAGCAACCCCATCGATATCTTGGGAGATGCCGAACCCGAGCGCTACGCCAAAACCCTGGAGGCCGCTTCCAAAGACCCTGACAGCGATGCGCTACTGGTGATCTTGACGCCCCAGGCCATGACCAACCCAACCACAACAGCACAGCAGCTCAAGAGCTATGTGGAAACAAACACCGCCACCTCTGTCTTGACCCGTAAGCATACCAAGCCCATCATTGCCAGTTGGATGGGGGGCGATGATGTCACCCCTGGGGAGAACCTGCTGAACGATGCGGGGATTCCCACCTACCGCTATCCCGATGCCGCAGCGCGGGTATTCAGCTACATGTGGGAATACAGCTACACCCTGAAGGGGTTGTATGAAACCCCCGTATTGCCCAGTCGTGATGATGACGATGCCGATGGGCAGCGCGCTGCCCATCTGATCGATGTGGCGTTGGAGGAAGGTCGCACGCTGCTGACCGAAGAGGAATCGAAGCAACTGCTGCAAGCCTACGGCATTCCCATTGTCATCACTCGCTTGGCCGCCACCGTGGAGGATGCGGTGCGCGAAGCCGAGGCGATTGGCTATCCCGTCGTCGTCAAGTTGCATTCCAAAACCATCACCCACAAAACCGATGTGGGGGGCGTCAAGCTCAACCTGGAATCCGCAGAGGCCGTGCGAGCTGCCTATCAAGCGATTGAAGCGGCGGTACCCGCCGCTGATTTCCTGGGCGTCACCGTCCAGCCGATGCTGAAGCGGGATGGCTATGAGTTGATTCTGGGCAGTAGCCTCGACCCGCAGTTTGGCCCTGTCTTGCTCTTTGGGTCGGGCGGGCAAATGGTGGAGGTATATCAGGATCGGGCGATCGCCCTGCCACCCCTCAACAGCACCCTCGCCCGCCGGATGATGGAACGTACCCGCATCTATAAAGCCCTCAAAGGGGTGCGCGGACGGCAAGCCGTGGATTTGCCCGGACTGGAGCAACTCCTAGTTCGGTTCAGCCAACTGATTGTTGAGCAACCCCGCATCAAGGAAATCGACATTAACCCCTTGCTCGCCGCACCGCCTGACGACGAAGGCAACCCGGGCAACATGGTCGCCCTAGATGCCCGAGTAGTGTTGCATCCCATCGACATCGATGATGCCGACTTGCCCAAGCCCGCTATTCGGCCTTACCCGGCTCAGTACTGCGTGCGCTGGGAATTTGAGGATGGTTCCCCTGTAACGATTCGTCCGATTCGCCCCGAAGACGAACCGCTCATGGTACAGTTCCATGAAACCCTCTCGGAACAAAGTATTTACCTGCGTTACTTCCACTTGATGAAGCTGAGTCAGCGCACCGCCCACGAACGCCTGACCCGCATCTGCTTTGTGGATTATGACCAGGAGATGGCGTTTGTCGCGGATTACAAGAACCCCGCTACAGGAAAACACGAAATCCTCGCTGCTGGGCGGTTGAGCAAACTGCATGGCACTAACGAGGCCGAGTTTTCCATGATGGTGAGCGATCGCTATCAGCATCGAGGTCTTGGAACCGAACTGCTGCAACGGTTAGTTGATGTGGGGCGGAACGAAAACCTCGACGTCATTACGGCAGATATCCTCGGCGACAACGCTGCCATGCAACGGGTCTGCGAAAAACTCGGTTTCACCATTAGCCGCACGAGCGATCCCTCCATCGTGCAGGCCGACTTACAGTTAAACACCAACGAGTAAAACGCAGATAGTGACACGGCAAGCATCAATCATTGACCCAATTTGCTTGCCGGTTGTTGATGAACGGTTGTCGATGGTTACGTCGACATCACAGTCCTTGTCCCTCCCTATTCTCCTCAAGTCCTCGCCTATCTACGGGAGCAGAACCTATGAACACACGAAAGCGTATCGGAATTATGACCAGCGGGGGTGATTGCCCTGGTTTGAACGGCGTCATCCGCGCCGTTGTGAACCATGCCACTCTGACCTATGGTTGGGATGTCGTCGGCATCCCCTATGCCACCGACGGTTTGCGCACGCGCACCTCTATCCCTCTCAACTGTCATGGCCACGACCTGCGTGGTATTGATCCACTCCTCAGTATGGGGGGCACCATCCTCGGCACTATCAACCGGGGCAACACCCTGGAAGAGTCCAAGGACATTATCAACAGTGTTCATGAAATGGGGCTGGATGCCCTGATCGCGATCGGGGGGGATGGCAGCTTGGGCATCCTGCGGCAGCTTGCCCTCGAAGGGAAATGGAATCTGGTCGCGATTCCCAAAACCATCGACAACGATGTGGGCATTACAGAGCGTTCCGTTGGGTTTGATACCGCCATCAACACAGTGATTGATGCCATCAACCGCCTCACCTACACAGCATCTAGCCACGATCGCATCATGATCGTGGAGGTTATGGGGCGCGAAGCCGGACACCTGGCGCTCCATTCGGGGATTGCCGGAGGTGCCGATGTGATCCTGCTACCTGAGATTCCCTACTCGGTGCAGTCTATCTGCCATCACCTGGATGATCTGCGCGATCGCTGGGGACGGAAATTTGCGATCGTCGTGGTGGCCGAAGGTATCCAACCAGAGCCCAATTCGCCAATCTGTGCAAACCCTGATGGAACACTCAGTTGCGGCATGGGGCAATATATCGCCGACCAAATCAACCGCCTCCGCGACCAACCCGCCGAGATTCGCGTTTCGGTACTGGGGCATATCCAGCGGGGCGGCATGCCCTCTGGGTTGGATCGGTTGATCGCCGCTGCCTTTGGCACGGCTGCCGTCGACCTCGTAGCCGAGAACCGCTTCGACCATATGGTGACCTGGCAGGGGGGACGCGTCACGGTACATCCCCTAGAGAAAGTGTTGGCTCAAAGCCCTCGCATCGTCGATCCCAACGATTTCCCTGTGCAAACAGCACGGGCTCTGGGCATTTACGTGGGCAACAAGGTGGAGGCCGTCCCTCTCCACACTGGCGCTAGCATGGTAGTCCCGTCCTTCCCAACTCCCGCCCTCACATAGTCGCGTCCTGAGTTTGGCGATCCTGGGTTCTGACTCAAGGATCGCCAACCCGGCGATCGCATTCATTTAGCCGGAGTGCCCCTCCGTAACGAATGCAAATGTGGCTTCAAAGCCAACCTTTAAAAATGATGCAAACGGGGTGGACTCTGGGCGATCGCCAACTGGCTTCAACCAGGGTCAATTTCGGTTCTTGAATTGACCCAACCCAGCTATTTAACCGTCTCTTTTTCTAAATCAAACCCACGCGATTGATCAAGTCGCGGCGATCGCCCTACATTCTAGTCTTACCCCGAAGAACTCCCTCGAAACATAGCTAGGTATACCTCCTTTTAGTGGTACGAGTTTGCCATCTGCCGAAGTATCTTGTGGCGTAAATAATAGGGCATTCGTTTCTCTCAAATCATTCTCAATAAGATATAGAAAACTAAGATTCAGAAGCCTCTATATTCTATTCAAGAGAATAAACAAAAATCCTTGCCAGAAAAAGGTTGTAGGTTCCTGGCAAAGATAGTTTGCTCACCCTTTTATTCCTCAACGCTAAAACATTGTTAAGGCTGAACAATAGACTTCCCTATGCAAATATGATTTAAAGATGTGATTTATACCGATTTTTCAAATCTGGTTTTATAAATTGTAGTTGTATTGACAGATTCACTGAACCAATCGACAGGACGTGTTATGGTCGCTACACCTTCCAAACCGACAGCGAAAGACCAGGCACCCAAAAAGGGTTCAACCCCACCGAAAGACGTTGACCGTCGCTTCAAACGTCTTGATGTCACCATGAAACGGCACCAGTACAAAGGCGATGCCTTAATTGAAGTACTCCATGCCGCTCAAGATGCCTTTGGGTACCTGGAAGAAGATGTATTAACTCACATTGCCCATGGTCTGAAGTTGCCCCTTAGCCGCGTCTATGGGGTTGCCACCTTCTACCACTTGTTTTCCCTCAAGCCCAGTGGGGCACATAGTTGTGTGGTGTGCATGGGTACCGCCTGTTACGTCAAAGGGGCCGGAAAGATCATGGATGCCCTGCAAGACGAGTTTGGCATCGAAGCCGGAGAAACCACCCCAGATGGGCAAGTATCCTTGATGGCGGCCCGTTGTTTGGGAGCCTGTGGCATTGCCCCTGCCGTTGTAGCGGATGGCACTGTCATGGGTAAGCAAGAGGCTGAACAGGTGCTCGCCACCGTCAAAGCGTGGGCAAACGAGTAGTTGATTCAACTGGGACGCGGCGATCGCCACCGTCGCGCCTCAGCTATGCGCCATTCCCAAACGTAAGCAATTAGAGGAGAACGGGAGATGAACTTAACAGAACTCCTGGATGTGGTCGCCGCCGAAACGGCCCGACAACGACCGACGAAAGTCTACTGCTGCACCTCAACAGGCTGTCGTTCTGCCAATGCCATGTCCGTGATGGGTAACTTGCAGCAGGCCGTGGATGATAATAATTTGGGCGATCAAGTCGAAGTCGTCGGGGTCGGCTGCATGGGATTTTGCGGGCGTGGCCCCCTAGTGGAACTCGATCCGCAGACTGATTTGTATGAAGAGGTGACACCTGAGGATGCGCCGAGCATTATCGAGGCTCTCAATGGCGGCACGGCCAAGCCGATGAAAGGGGATCCGCAGCACCCCTTCTTTTCGCGTCAAACCAAGATAGTGCGTCAGCACAGCGGCAAGGTCGATCCCGAGCGGATTGAGTCCTACATCGCGCTGGGCGGCTACCAGCCCCTGTTTAAGGCGCTGTATGAGATGGAACCTGCCGATGTGGTTACTGAAATCCAGCGCAGCGGCCTCCGGGGTCGGGGTGGTGGTGGCTATCCTACCGGGCTGAAATGGGCCACGGTCGCCAAGATGCCTGGAGGCCAGAAATATGTCATCTGCAATGGCGATGAGGGCGATCCGGGTGCTTTCATGGATCGCAGTGTGCTGGAGAGTGACCCCCATCTGGTATTAGAAGGGATGGCGATCGCCGGGTACGCCGTTGGCGCAAATCATGGCTATATCTATGTGCGGGCGGAATATCCGCTGGCCATTAAGCGGTTGCAGAAGGCGATCCAGCAAGCGAAGAAATATGGGCTGTTGGGGAGTCAAATTTTCGATTCTCCCTTCGACTTCAAAGTCGATATTCGGATTGGGGCTGGCGCCTTTGTCTGTGGTGAAGAAACGGCGTTGATTCAATCCATTGAAGGGGGACGCGGCAACCCGGTTCCCCGCCCGCCCTACCCAGCCCAGAAGGGATTGTACGACTGTCCCACGTTGATCAATAACGTGGAAACCCTGGCCAATATCACCTCGATTATCCGGGAAGGCTCCGACTGGTATGCCGGAATCGGCACCGACAACAGTAAGGGCACCAAGATCTTTGCGCTCACGGGCAAGATCCGCAACAACGGCTTGATTGAAGTGCCCATGGGTATCACTCTGCGAGAAATCGTAGAAGACATGGGGGGCGGTGTTCCCGATGGCGAGGTCAAAGCCGTGCAAACGGGCGGCCCCTCAGGTGGTTGTATCCCCGCCACAATGCTCGACACACCTGTGGACTATGACTCCCTCAAGGCAATCGGCTCCATGATGGGATCTGGCGGCATGGTGGTAATGGATAAGACGACCAGCATGGTCGAAATTGCCCAGTTTTACATGGAATTCTGCCGAGGTGAAACCTGTGGCAAGTGCGTCCCCTGTCGCACAGGCACCGTACAGCTCTATGGCATGCTGACGAAGCTGCTGAAGCGGCAAGCCACTGCGGCCGATTTAGAGAAGATGGAAGCCCTCTGCCTCATGGTGCGGGATACCAGCTTGTGTGGATTGGGGCAAACAGCACCCAACCCAGTACTCAGTACGCTGAAGTATTTCCGCGAAGAATATGACGAGCTGTTGGTGCAACCCGCCTATTTGAACGGCACCTCGAATGGCACCTCAAACGGAACAGC
>JBCBSJ010000130.1:0-12606 GCA_039819245.1 Cyanobacteria bacterium J06638_20 | reverse complement strand
GCGGGCGGCACAGGGTTTTAGGATGTGAGTTTTAACTATACCGACCGACTTGGGACTTACGAATTTCCGTTGATGGTATGGGTGCATCATGCTTATGCCATTGAGTAGTTTAGGCAGTTATAGCGCTATGCGCGTTGGTTAAGTACGGTTGTGTGTGGGCGCGTTGCGCCCACACACAACCAACTCTGTACTTGGTGCGGTTACACACCGCTATAGTCAGGAGGATGCGATTTTTGCATTCGCCCTAACAGTTTAATTGGAGCGAGTATCAACAGAAGAACTTGATATTATCTGAAGATCGAAAGCAATCATCCCGCTTCCTATCCGTTTAAATCGATTATCCGTTTACATCGAATAAAACTCCCCCTAATGGATCTCAAAGCTCTCATCCGCGATATTCCCGATTTTCCGCAACCTGGTGTTGTTTTCCGCGACATCACGACCCTGCTCCGCGATCCAGACGGACTCCGCCACACTATTGATGTCCTTGCAGCAAGGTGTAGTGCCCTGAATGTCGATCTTGTGGTCGGGATGGAATCGCGAGGCTTCATTTTTGGAGCGCCCCTTGCCTATCACCTCAACGCTGGATTTATCCCTGTTCGTAAACCGGGCAAGCTCCCTGCTGCCGTACATTCTGTGGAATATGACCTGGAATATGGCACAGATCGGCTAGAAATTCACCAGGATGCTGCATCTCCGCCAGCACGGGTTCTCATTGTGGATGATGTCATTGCAACGGGCGGTACGGCAGCGGCAACAGCACAACTCGTGCAATGTACGGGCTGCGAGCTAGCTGGCTTTGGCTTCATCATTGAACTGACCGGACTCAACGGACGTACCAAACTGCCTGAGGCTCCAATCATTTCTCTATTGGAATATTGATTAGGTGTTGCATACAAAATAGATCAATTTCTGAAAGCTGGACGTTGTAGGGCTCTCAGGAAAAATTGAGTTTCATCTAAACATGTATGCGGACACGCTTGTCTGGTTCGTCCGTTTCTGGGTGGCATGGGTTAAGATTCATCTAAATAAATGGTGAATGCTGTCAAGTCTTGAATGTTGAGAGACGATTGTCGTTTTCTCCTAAGGCCAATCCTTACAGCTACTTGAAGGTATCGAGCGATCGCCCTTCACACCCTATCTACCCGCATTTCCCTCAGGCTCCATGACTGCAACTCCCAGCGACCCTCAACAACAAAGGCTACGTGCCCTCCGCGAGAGGGTAATTGGTTTTTTCACGGGCGAGATTACGCTTTACATCGCCAAGCGATTGCTGCAAGGAGCCATCACGCTGTTGCTAGCATCGGCGCTGTGTTTTTTCATCATCCAACTGGCTCCTGGGAACTACTTGGATGTGTTGCGTCAGGATCCCCGCATTTCTCCTGAAACCCTGGCAACCTTCGAGGACCAATTTGGTCTCGACAAACCTGTTGTCCAGCAATACTTCACCTGGTTATGGCAGGTGATTACCCGATGGGATTTTGGGGTGAGCTTTATCTACTCTCAGCGTCCGGTGTCGTCCATCCTAGCCGAGCGCATTCCCGCGACCCTGCTGCTCTCCATCACTTCGATCGTTATGACCTGGGCGATCGCCATTCCCCTGGGAGTGCTCGGAGCTGTCCGCCAAGACCAGTGGGTCGATCGCGTCTTCCGCGTCCTCAGCTACATCGGGCAGGGCTTTCCCACCCTCATTACCGGGCTCCTGCTCCTATTCCTGGCTCAGTTTTTGTCGCCCCTTGTGCCCGTTGGAGGGATGACCAGCATCGATCACCAGGATCTCACCCCGATTGGCAAAGTGTTGGATATTGGCTGGCACATGATCTTGCCTACGATCGCCCTCAGCATTACCGGATTTGCGGGGTTGCAGCGCATTACCCGAGGGCAGTTACTAGATGTGCTGCGGCAAGACTACATCCAGACCGCCCGAGCCAAGGGACTGCCCGAAAACCGGGTGATCTATGTTCATGCCCTCCGCAATGCGGTTAACCCGTTAATTACACTGCTGGGGTTTGAGTTTGCCAACCTCCTCAGCGGTTCCTTTATCACCGAAAACTTTTTTAACTGGCCTGGATTGGGTCGACTGATTCTGCAAGCAGTGACGGCACAGGATCTTTATCTGGTGATGGCTAGCCTAATGATGGGAGCCGTGATGCTGATTGTCGGTAACCTGTTGGCTGATTTGTTACTCAAATTTGTCGATCCGCGTATTAGTCTTTCGAAAATGAAGTAGGGTAAGGGGGGCGATCGCATCGCCCAATGTTTGGGCTTTTGCTTTTGCAGATATACAGACATCTTGATGTCAGGTGTTTGAATAGAAGGCCTAGGGGCAAACCTTTGGAATTGTTGGTCCAAGGAGGTGGGCACTTGTTAGCAATCCCAGCTCCCGTCACATTAACGATTCCGATCGAAAGGGTGGCATGACAGAGTAAGATGAAGAGATGCCTAATGGCTGGTCGAGCATTACCTCCCTTTTTTAGGGTCGGTAGAACGACTGCTAGCCCCAGTCAAGCTGCTTGATCACCTCATTAAATTTCAAGTCGAGTGGGTAGAGTTCAGTTATGAGCCAAGAAGACATTTTGAAAAAGGTTCAGAAGATTGTATCTGAACAACTTAGCGTTGACGAAGCCGAAGTCAAGCCAGATGCAAGCTTTGCAAATGACCTGGGGGCGGATTCTTTGGATACTGTGGAGTTGGTTATGGCTCTCGAAGAAGAGTTTGATATCGAAATTCCCGACGAAGCGGCAGAAGGCATCGCGACGGTTCAAGCAGCAGTCGATTACATCAATCAGAAGGCTGCAGTCTAAGTCAAGCTGCTTCGTTCATTGAAGATTTGTGTTTTAGCTCCATTCCTTTGATGATTCTGTTTGACGTTAGAAGCTTCTGCTGATCGCATGATGGCAGAAGCGATTAAACTCCGCACTATAATAGTCCTTTCCTATTGTTAGGGACATTCCTTGATGGGGAAGAACAAGGCTGAAATTTAGGATTGGGAGTTCCGATAAGGAAATTTACTGCCCATGTTTTGGCCTTTGATGTAACCCTCGGATATGGTCTCTGTCCGAATTGCTTGTCTCTACTGCTGCTCGGCGCTTGTGATTTTTCTAGATCCTTGACCGACGAGTTGATTTTCATAGCTAAATGGTGTCATGACGACTTCTGATTCTGCACTGAAGCGAGTTGTAGTTACGGGTATGGGAGCATTAACTCCCATCGGGAATACCCTGGCTGACTATTGGGATGGGTTGATAGCCGGACGCAACGGCATTGGGTCAATTACCCTGTTCGATGCCTCTCGTCATGACTCTCGCATTGCTGGAGAAGTGCGAGGGTTTGACCCGCAGGACTACATGGAGCGCAAAGAAGCGAAGCGAATGGATCGGTTCGCTCAGTTTGCGGTTGCGGCGAGTAAGCAGGCGCTTGCAGACGCAGAATTTGAGATCAACGATCTAAATGCTGAGCAGGTGGGTATCGTTATCGGTACTGGCATTGGCGGGTTGAAGGTGATGGAAGACCAGCAGGAGGTCTATCTTAACCGAGGACCGAGCCGCTGTAGCCCGTTCATGGTGCCGATGATGATCGCCAATATGGCAGCGGGATTGACAGCTATTCAAGTCGGAGCAAAGGGACCGAATAATTGTACGGTAACCGCCTGTGCAGCAGGCTCCAATGCGATCGGGGATGCGTTTCGCTTGGTACAGCGCGGTTATGCCCAGGCTATGATTTGTGGCGGTACTGAAGCGGCTGTGACGCCGCTTTCCTTCGCAGGCTTTGCGTCTGCCCGTGCGCTGTCTACTCGTAACGACGACCCCACTCATGCCTGCCGCCCCTTTGACCGCGATCGCGACGGTTTTGTGATGGGCGAAGGTTCTGGGATTTTGCTACTAGAAGAACTGGAACATGCCCTTAGCCGGGGCGCAAAAATCTACGGCGAAATTGTGGGCTACGGCATGACCTGTGATGCCTACCACATCACCTCTCCAGTACCCGGCGGCGAAGGTGCGGCCCGTGCCGTCCAACTGGCGATGAAGGATGCTGGGGTGAAGCCATCGGATGTTAGCTACATCAACGCCCATGGCACTAGCACGCCAGCCAACGATTCAACAGAAACGGCAGCGATTAAGACAGCCCTGGGAGAGCAGGCTTACAATGTGGTCATTAGTTCTACCAAGTCGATGACTGGCCATTTGCTCGGTGGTTCCGGAGGTATTGAGGCTGTGGCAGCCATGATGGCGATTGCCCATGATCGCGTTCCTCCCACCATCAACCTGGAGAATCCTGATCCAGCTTGCGATCTAGATTACATTCCCAACCAAAGCCGTGAGCACACCGTCAATGTGGCGCTGTCCAACTCATTTGGTTTCGGTGGGCATAATGTCACGTTGGTTTTCCGTAAGTTTCAATCCGCGTGATAGTTGGGCGGTGCGATCGCCAACAGAACGGATTCCAGCTTCTAGAAAATAGACTTTGCAGGGCGCTGAATCTTGTTCGGCGCCTCTTGCTTTATTTGTACAAACTGCTACATTTCCGCAAACCTGATCAATGGGTTGCGGCTCCAGAACCTCACCTGAAAATTAGACGGCAAAATCTTGTGATCGCCCTTCCCCTGGTGCCGCTTTCGTAAGAAACTCTTACTGAAGATACCTTTATAGTGAAAGTGCAATGGCTGGTATGGTTATCGCTCTAAACAAAACTGCGATCGCTCAACTTACATTTGCGTTGGCCACTTGTTCACAATCGGTGTGCCCTGAAAGCTTTTGACCGCAATTGATCTCCCCGACTTCTCAACCAAAATCTACATAGCCTCACCAGGAACATTTTCTATGACTACTACTTTCCCCATCGATCTGAGTGCTTATAAACAAGTGAGCCTCGATCCGGCAACCCCGACCCTGACAGATGAACAACGGTCGGCACTCAAAGCCAACGTTCAACTCTGCCGCGATGCGATCGTCTTCTTCACCGCAACGGGTGCGGCTCATGGCGTTGGCGGGCACACGGGTGGCCCTTACGACACCGTGCCCGAAGTGGTGATTCTGGATGCCCTCTTTCGGGGACAGCCCGATCAGTTCGTCCCCACCTTCTTTGACGAAGCCGGACACCGGGTTGCAACGCAATACCTAATGTCAGTGTTGCGGGGTCACATGCCTGCCGAGCAACTGATGAGCTATCGTCTGGCCAATGCCAAGCTACCGGGTCACCCTGAGTTGGGACTGACGCCAGGAGTCGAGTTTAGCTCGGGTCGCCTCGGCCATATGTGGCCCTACGTCAATGGTGTGGCGTTGGCTAATCCTGGTAAAACGGTATTCTGCTTGGGATCCGACGGCTCCCAGCAGGAAGGGAATGATGCGGAAGCAGCACGCTTCGCCGTTGCCCATCACGTCAATGTGAAGCTGCTGATCGATGACAACGATGTAACCATTGCGGGACATCCCTCCCAGTACATGGGCGGCTACAGCGTCCGGAAGACCCTGGAAGGTCACGGGCTGACGGTGTTGGAAGGAGATGGCGAAGACCTGGATAGTCTCTATGCCAATATCTGTCAGGCTATCAGCACCCCTGGGCCAGTGGCGATCGTGAACAAGCGCCCAATGGCGGTAGGAATTGAGGGCGTTGAAGGCACTACCCACGGCCATGACGTGGTTTCGGTGGATGCAGCGGTCAAGTATTTGGAAGCCAACAGTCAAACTGCAGCAGCGGAGCACCTCAAAGGCATTCAAAAGCCCAAAAATACCTACGAGTTCCTCGGCTCCTCCAACAAAGTAGGGTCAAACCGCAACACTTTCGGAACCGCTGTGGTCGAAGTGCTGGGCGGTATGAGCGAAGAAGAGCGCAAGAACAGTGTTCTTGTTGTTGACAATGACCTGGAAGGTTCCTGTGGGTTGACTGCCATTCGCAAGGCGCACCCCGAAGTGTTTGTCAGCGGCGGCATCATGGAGCGGGGTAACCTGTCTGCCGCAGCAGGATTTGGGATGCAGAAGGGCAAGCAGGGCATCTACGCCACCTTTGCAGCCTTCCTGGAAATGTGCATTTCTGAAATCACCATGGCGCGGTTGAACTACTCTAACCTGCTGTGCCACTTCTCCCACTCCGGCATTGACGACATGGCTGACAACACCTGCCACTTCGGGTTGAATAACATGTTCGCCGACAATGGCTTGGATGATGCCTACGAAACTCGCCTCTACTTCCCGGCAGATGCCAACCAAATGACGGCTTGCGTGAAGGCGATTTTCAGTGACCCCGGTATGCGATTCATCTTCTCCACCCGTTCCAAGGTACCCATGGTTTTGGACGGGGATGGCAACGAGATGTTTGGGGGCAACTACACCTTCACCCCTGGCAAGGATGAAGTAATTCGCGAAGGCACCGCAGGCTATATCGTGACCTTTGGTGATTCCCTCTATCGAGCGCTGGATGCTGTCGAGCGGTTGAAGCAAGAGGGTCTCGATGTAGGACTCATCAACAAGGCAACTCTGAACGTAGTGGACGAAGACATGATGGCGAAGGTGGGCAAGGCTCCCTTTGTCCTCGTGACGGAAGCATTCAACCGCAAGACAGGTCTGGGTATCCGCTTTGGAAGCTGGCTGCTAGAGCGGGGCTACACGCCCAAGTATGCTCACATCGGCACCCACGAAGAAGGCTGCGGCGGTCTGTGGGAACAGTTCATTTATCAGGGAATTGACCCAGAGGGCATCATGAAGAAGGTGAAGGAACTGGCGAAGTAAGCAATGCGATCGCCCTTCACGTCTTTGTTGTAAGGCTATGGACTAAATGAATCAGCTTGCGGGATAAGGCTCATCCTTATCCCGCATTTTTATGTGGGTTTTGGTTGCCATAGACTTTGTATCAGACATTTGATCAGAACATAGAGGGCGATCGCCATTAGGATGAGTCCTAGAGTCGTTTTTCCAGGCAGGATGGGGAACAGCCTCCGCTCCAGATCCGACTTGCAGTCTTAGTCGATACTGTTCTAAACGCTGAGTATGAATCGATATTCCAACGGACGTATCATTCTTTTGACGGTCGGGATTTTGGTGGCGATCGCTTATTTGATCATCTTTGTGAACACCATGGCAACTCGATTTTTTGCGGCAGGCCCGCCGCTGCTGACCGATCCATTTCTACAAAACCCGACTCCCAATTCTATCCAGGTGGTCTGGTTCACCGAG
Organism: Cyanobacteria bacterium J06638_20; assembly: GCA_039819245.1. Lineage (GTDB taxonomy): Bacteria > Cyanobacteriota > Cyanobacteriia > Elainellales > Elainellaceae > Vacuolonema. The sequence continues at coordinate 5,437 of JBCBSJ010000130.1, read as the reverse complement.
TTTGAAGGGCGTCGCCACCTTGTCGAAGTGGGGGGAAATTTCGAGCAGACTGTGGCGGCGACCACCCGGAAACTGAGTCGCATGTTCGAGGATCAGAAATCTCGCGTAGGCGAACAAACTGAGGATGGGCAACTCTACACCAGCCCTACTGCTCGGGATATCTGGCGGCATGAGGCCACCGTGGAGGGTTTGACGCCGGGCGTGCAGACCCGTTATCGCGTCGTCAGTATTGGCGAGAATGGGCGCCCAACGCGCAGCGATGCCTTTAGCCTGACGGCGTTGCCAGAACCGGGTCGGCCTCTGAAAATTTTACTGACCTCGGATCACCAATCCATGCCCATGACACCAGCCAATCTGCAAAAGGTGGAGGAAACTATCGGGCAAGTCGATGCTGTCTTCTTGGCGGGGGATTTGGTGAATATCCCCGATCGCGCCTCTGAATGGTTTGACGATAACCGTAACCGTGCCTTTTTTCCCAGTTTGCAAGGGCGGGCAGCAGGTGAGCTGGAGACCGAGAATGGTGACACTGCGTCCTATCGGGGCGGTCGGCTGATTCAGTCAGCGCCGCTATTTGCCGCAACCGGGAACCACGAGGTGATGGGGCGATGGTCAATGGAAACGGAGCTGAATGAGCAGTTCAATGATCCGGTGCCGCGAGCCGTGGCCGAGGCACGCTATGCCGCTCAGGAAGCAGAGTTGAATCCAGTGGCCGATCCGGCGATCGCCGCCGCCTGGATTCGCGACCAGTCGTTCAACACGATTTCCTACGATGAAATCTTCAGCATACCGCAGAATGAGGCGGGTCACTCTCAATACTATGCGGTCACTGTGGGAGATGTGCGGTTGGTTGTGCTCTATGCCACAAATATTTGGCGTACACCTAACCTCAACGCCAGGGATAGAGGACGCTATCGAGAACGGGATGCAGATCTGATTCAACCGGAAAACTGGGGCTTTGGGCAGCATATTTTCGAGCCCATTCGTGCGGGGAGTGAACAGTATACATGGCTCCAGGCCGAGGTACAGCGTCCCGAGTTTACCCAGGCCAGGTATCGGGTGGTCATGTTTCATCATCCAGCCCATTCCCTTGGCGATAACATTGTTCCGGCTTACACCGACCCAGTGCAGTTGATCGACTACTTCGAGGATGGCAGCATCAAGGCGGTGCGCTATGAGTATCCCAAGCAAGACGACTATCTGATTCGCGATGTCATGCCCTTGCTAGAGGCGGCGAATACAAACCTCGTGCTCTATGGTCATTCCCATGTGTGGAACCGTTTTGTTAGCCCGAATGGAACCCATTACCTAGAGACATCGAATGTGGGCAATACCTATGGCGCGTACATGGGCGACAGACGCCGTCCTATTCCCATCGGGTTTCAGGAAGACTATCGACCGATAGGCGACCCTAATGGGTTAGAACCCGTCGTGCCGACGATCGCCCCGATTACAGATGAAGACGGAAACCAACTGCCCTATCTCTCTAGCAATGACCTGACGGCGTTCACGATTTTAGATACAGGCACAGGCGTGATTTCGAGTTACTACTTCAACACAAAGCAACCAGCGTCGGGGGTGGTCAAGTTTGATGAGTTTTCTCTTGCGCCATCTGTGGGAACTGCGCCGTTTAGGGATTTTGTGGCGGGTCTGTTTGATTGAGATGGATGAAACCACAGAGGCACAGAGGACACAGAGAGGCAGGTATTGAGGGGAATAAAAAGGGGGCGTGATGCGCCCCCTTTCTACGATTTGTTTTTTCAAGAACCTGAAGTGCAAAGCTTTCTTTGACCAAGGCCATTAACCAGTAATTAGAAACGGTCGACAGCAGCTGGGGTTTGGGGAGTGCCAAAGCCCGGTTGGTTCAGGAATAGGTTTCGTGCAGCGTCATTTTGGTAAACGCAATCAACTTTGTGCGCATCATTCGGACGGTTCAGATCACCTGTGAAGCCAAAGGTATTGAGGCGTTTGCGGCAATCACGCACATCATCCGACGTTACCAGGTCGCGTTGCTCCAGAACAGACCAGTTGGAACTCCGCAGGACGCATCCAGGCTGCATTAGGGGTTGCGAAATATAGACGTTGAATGGATTCAACGTCACAAAGGCCCGCAAATCCATCGTGATGGCGCTTGCGCCGTATTGTGCGCAAATCTCGGGGTTGGGCACACTGCGGTCGATCGCCTCGCGGGATGCAATGTTCTCTGGCCCAAAATTGGCGGTAGAGCTAAAGGCAATCCCTAAGCCGATCCCCATCACAAAGATTGCAGCCATCACGGCCACCGACGCATAGTTAAACGCGGCAGCAATCGGTGATTTCTTACTGGTGTTGCCCGTGGATCGGTCTGCGGGCTGACGCGAAGCAGAAGGGCGGGGTGGAGCAGGAGGACGACGTCGCATAGGCGCTTAGAAAAGTCAAAGGGTACACGGGCTTTTGCCGTTCAGAGTTGTCAAAACGACAAACCATGAAAACGTTCTTCAACGTCCAGTATAGCGATCGCGCTCCAAAACGGAATAGGGCGATCGCGATATCCGACTTCTATCCTTAATAGGAAGGAGGTTGCAGGAATGCCAGGAAATGTCAAAATTGTTTACATAAGTTTGTCTTGCGATCGCCATCGAAGTTGAGTTCAGCATCTTCGCACTCCGCTCTTTGAGCCGCTCGATTCAGACAATCAACCGAACATGACCGTCCCATCAACCCTTTTCCTATTGTGATCACTCAATCTTCCTCTGCTGCAACACCCGCTGTTCCTTCACGCTGGTCTATTCTTCCGGGCATCCTCAAAGACAGTCTGACTGTATTTTGGGGCGATTGGCTTGACCTGCGGGTGCGCGTGACACAGGTGGTCGCATCAGGGCTGGTGTCGCCGTTGATCTATATCCTGGCCTTTGGGTTGGGGCTGGGCAGTGCTCTCGATAACGCTATGCGACCGCCCGCAGGTGACAACTACCTTGAATTCATTTTGCCGGGAATGGTGGCGCTCTCATCAATGACCATCAGCTTCGGCGGTACAACCTTTTCGATTTGCGGCGAGCGTCTTTATAGCAAAACCTTTGAGGAAATTCTGCTGCTGCCCGTCCATCCACTGTCGTTGTTTCTCGGCAAGATGATGGCCGGGGTGCTGCGAGGGTTAATGACATCGGGGTCGGTGATTGCCATTGCCCTGATCACAACGGGCAACTGGCGTTTTCTTAGCCCACTCTTCCTTCTGGTGCTGATTCTGAACTGTGCTGTCTTTTCCGGCTTGGGCGTGATTATAGGCTTGAATGTGAAGTCCCTTGAAGGGGTTGGCCTGCTCAACAACTTTTTGATTGTGCCCATGTCCTTTCTAGGAGCAACCTTTTTTGATCCGGCAACGCTGCCCATTGTGCTGAAGGCGGTTGTGTATGTTCTACCGTTAACCTACACCAGCATCAGCCTTCGGTCGGCGGTCTATCTGCCCCTGGCGCAGTTTCCCTGGTACAGTATTCCCGTGCTGCTTTTGGCGGCGATCGCCCTCTCTGCGGTGGGAGCCTATCAGTTCTCTCACCAAAAGGATTAAGCGGCGCTCACTAACAGCAAGCATCTCGCTTTCCCTTCATATTTCCCCTTCACCGTCATGGCATCCGACGATCTCCGTGCAACCCGACTCGAAAAGGCTCAGCAATTACGTGAACTGGGCATCAATCCTTATGCCTATCGCTGGGAGGTGACCCACCAGGCGGCCGCGTTGCAGGAGAAATATGCCGACCTGGGTAATGGAGAAACGGTAGACGAGGCGGTGGCGATCGCCGGACGCATCCTCAATCGCCGGGTGTTTGGTAAGCTGGCTTTCTTCACCCTGCAAGATGAAACGGGTAACATCCAGCTTTACCTCGATAAGAAAACCATTCAAGAGAGCATGGCGGATGTGGACGCTGATGCCTTTGCCCATCTGAAGCAACTGACGGATGGCGGGGACATTCTGGGCGTCAAAGGCACAATTAAGCGCACGGACAAGGGTGAACTCTCTGTCGCCGTATCCGAGTTTGCGATTCTCACCAAGTCGCTGCAGCCATTGCCCGACAAGTGGCATGGGTTGACGGATGTGGCCAAGCGTTATCGTCAGCGCTACGTGGATTTGATCGTGAACCCCGATGTGCGCCAGACGTTCCGGCGACGGGCACAGGTGACGACAGCTATTCGGCGTTTTTTGAGCGATCGCGATTTTCTCGAAATCGAAACCCCGGTGTTGCAGTCAGAAGCGGGTGGAGCCGATGCCCGCCCCTTTGTCACGTATCACAACACCCTCGACATGGAGTTGTACCTCCGCATCGCCACCGAGCTGCACCTGAAGCGGCTGGTGGTAGGAGGCTTCGAACGGGTGTTTGAAATTGGACGCATCTTCCGTAATGAAGGGGTTTCCACCCGCCATAACCCGGAGTTCACCTCCATTGAGATGTATTGGGCCTACGGCGACTACCACGACATGATGGCGCTCATCGAAGCCCTAATTGCCAGCGTGGCCCAAGAAATTCTGGGAACGCTGGAATTGACCTATCAAGGGCAGTCAGTGGAGCTGACGCCCCCCTGGCGGCGGGCTACCATGCATGAGCTGGTGCAGGAAGCGACAGGAATAGACTTCACACAATTTGAAACCCTGGATGCTGCTAAAGCCGCCGCAAAAGACGCAGGGATTGGCAATCTAGACAAATGTGATGCGATCGGGCGGGTTCTCAACGAAGCCTTTGAGCAAACGGTGGAACCAACGCTCATCCAGCCTACCTTTGTGACCGATTACCCCGTCGAAATTTCGCCTCTCGCCAAGCCCCACCGCAGCAAGCCTGGGTTAGTGGAGCGCTTCGAGCTATTCATCGTTGGACGCGAAACCGCCAATGGCTTCTCAGAGCTGACTGACCCTATCGACCAGCGTAAACGGTTTGAAGCGCAAGCAGCCCGGAAAGCAGCAGGTGACCTAGAAGCCCAGGGCGTGGATGAGGACTTCCTGCTGGCGCTGGAATATGGCATGCCGCCGACGGTTGGTATGGGCATGGGCATCGATCGCCTCATCATGCTACTCACTGATTCCCCTAGCATTCGCGATGTGATTGCCTTCCCTCTGCTTAAACCCGACGATCGAGAAGCCACCGAAGAGTAGCCAACCTAAATTCAGGTAAAGAGAATACACTCGGAGTCACGAGGACTTAGTTTCCTGCGTATCCTAGTGCGCGCAGGCGGACTTTGTTCCCATCACCGTGACTTCAGTCGCTAGGACGTTATCCCGAATTCCTTAGTACAGGACAAAAAACCAGAGAACCCTTGATTTTGGGTAGCGCGGGCGGTGCCCGCGCCACCCAAAATCAAGGGTTTTAGCTGGGGGTTGATTTTTTTGTCCTGTACTAAGGAAATAGGGATAACGTCCAAGCGACTGAAGTCACGGGGATGGGAACAAATTCCGCCTGCGCGCACTAGGATACTC
>JBCBSJ010000129.1:0-12639 GCA_039819245.1 Cyanobacteria bacterium J06638_20 | reverse complement strand
TTTCAAAAAAATGATCTGGTTTTGGTTTTCGTAATTGGTATTACGCCAGCTTGGAACGGACTAACCGGCATCTTGGCCGAGCGTCAGCATATGGCCATCTGGATCCTGTAGGCTAAATTCCTTCATCCCGTAGAAAGTGGTTTCCAGCGGCGTAACGTTGTAGCCGCAACGGGTGACATGCTGATACAGAGCCTCGACATCATCGGGGTAGAAGTAAAAAATGGTTGGCCAGCTCGTATCGTGACAGGGAGCGATACCTTTTTTCAGACCCAGGTCTGTGTCGGTTTCAGAGAGCATCAGTTCTGTCTCACCCGAGCGAATAGTGCCCCAACGCCACTCTTTCAAATCGTTTTCCGAACTGACCAGCTCAAAGTTCAATGCGGTTTTGTAGAACTCCAAACTTGCCTCAAGATTCGAGACATTCAGCATGGGAATGAGTTTGTTTAGTTTCATAATCAGAACCCTAAGTGATAATTCAAATGTACTACTTAGGGCGAGAATTGGCAAAAAAGATCAATAAATCCCCAGTGAGAACATATCCAGATCATTCCGGACTCAGGATCCTGCCAATAGGGGCGTAAACTCTCGGATAATGATGAAGACGGCGATCGCCAGTACGAAGTAGCCAAAGCCTTTTTCCAGTTGCTTGGCTTTCACAAAACGATTCATGTAAGCGCCTAAGATGATGCCGAGGGTGGCGACGATGGTGAAGGACATCAGTAAGCCCCATTGGATGGGGACATTACCCACATAACCTGCAAATCCGGTGGTGGCCTTGAGGGCAAGAATGATGAGTGAGGTGCCGACGGCTTCTTTCATGGGCATTCCTCCCAGCAGCACTAGGGCTGGAATTACCAGGAAGCCACCACCGATGCCAACGAATCCGGTGAGCATCCCGACCCCTAAACCTTCGATGGCGATCGCCCACCATTGCCCGCCATGGGTTTCTTCTGGCATCAGGTCAGCTTTATGGGTATGTCTCGAACCCTTGCGGATCATCAGCACCGAGGCAAAGACCATCATGGCGGCGAACACCCCCAGTTGCAGTATGGGCAAAACCGCATCCAAAGACGCGATCCGGGCACCAAGGTAAGCCCCGACCATGGCAGGGGGTGCAAATAAGGCAGCGGTTCTGAGGTTGACATTGCCCTGACGCCAGTGGGGCAGGATGCCAATCAAACTGGCAACGCCAACGATAACCAGAGTCATGGCTAATGCCGATTTTGAGGGCACACCCATGACGTAAATCAACACTGGAGCGGCCAGAATGGAGCCACCGCCGCCGATCAGCCCGAGGCTGATACCAATGAGGACGGCGAGGAGATGGCCAAAGATAGAAATGAGCATTGGCGAGTATTGGGTAAGTGTTGTGGAGGGCGTTGGTTATCGTTGTAAGCCCCTGTAGATTCATCCTTGGGTGGTTTTGCCGAAAGAGGGTGCTAGCTGGCTGAGCGGAGTCGAAGCCAGCTAATTGTTATGTGTCCTGGGCGCAAGCGACTAGCGGAGCGATACCGGACGGTTGCCGCACTGCTGGTTTGCGGGAACGGCTTCCATGATCTTTTTGGGATTAGGTAGATTCAGGTTGGCCATCAGTTGGATGAAGCTGTCGCGATCGCGTCCCACAAAGCGAGGGTTGAACTGCTTCTCTTCGCCAATGGTGGAAACGGTGTGGCCGCGATAGTCGTGGCCGGGGTAGACCAGGGTGTCGTTGGGCAGGGTGAAGAGACGCTGGGTGACGGCGTCGTACATGGTTCCGGCATCGCCGCTCTGGAAGTCGGTGCGACCACAACCCCGAATGAACAGGGAGTCACCCGTGAGCAGGTGCGTCCCATCGACCAGAAAAGCGGCATGGCTATCGGTATGGCCAAGGGTGGCGATCGCCTTAATCTTCACATTGCCGACCCAAAGGACTTCGCCATCCTGGATATAGCGATTGGCGCATTCGGCCTGGGCATTGACGGGTACGATGCCTTCGCACTCGGTCAACTCACGCAGCTTTCCTGTTCCGGTGATGTGGTCGGCATGGATATGGGTTTCTAGGCAATAACGCAGGGTTAGCCCCAGTTCATTGAGCAATTTGAAATCGCGCTCAACTTGCTCCAATACGGGATCGACCAGAGCGGCATCGCCAGTGGCAAGATCGGCGATGAGATAGGTGTAGGTCCAGGTTTCTTGGTCGAACAATTGGCGGAACAGCATAATCTTCAAACTCCTTACAAGGTCATATGCTTATTTGGTTATAGGTTTGTGAAACAGAGTTCCATCCAACTATCAGCGGTCAGGATTAAGCTTTAGCTGAAAGGTGGGGCTGAGATGTCAAGAAGGCAATAGATGAATTGTGAGTCCGGGAGAGTGACTTCAAACTGGTGCATCGTCAATCCTAAAACTTAGGTTGAGCGACTCATGGGCGTATCGATTTGTAAGCCTTTTATGATCCTTTCGCAGGGATGGTCGTCCTAAAATCGGGCTGTGACGCGGCACTAAGGCTTTAGGCTACGACTCATACCGTGATGACGACAGTATTAGAGGGATCGACTGAAAAATCTTAATCTGTCTGACGATTTAATTGTATGACTAATTAGTAATATAATCTTCTTTTCTAAAAGTCAAGGGCGATCGCAACACAAGTTCTCACATGGGCAGCTTGTTCAGGGCTGACACGAAATACGGATCATCCTGGCTCAATCTGAGCCTAGGCTTGCGAAACATTTGTACTGAAACATGGAAACCTGCGGTATGCTGCGGGGTGATGAGTCATGCAGAGCCATGCTGGATTTGATGAAACTGGCGCGGCAAATGCCGGATATTGGGCGGCACCTCAATGCAGAGGCGAACGCCATCCAGTCGCGTTTGGAGCGGGCGGAGCGGTTGTTGCGGGGAGCGCGGCAGCAGCAGCCGGAGTTGCTGAACTTGCAGAGTCTGTGGGGCGATCGCCTGGGGTTTAGTGCGGCCACGCCACAGGAGCCGCTGGATACGCGCATTCCCATTACCCTTGCGCCCAACCAGCACACCGTTCTGGCAACTGATGGCTCGCAAATTGCGCCCAGTCACCACGAAATTGCCTACTGCTACTTGATCAACATCGGGCGCATTGTCCTGCACTACGGACAAAATCGCCATCCGCTGCTGGATAGCCTGCCCGAAGTCTTTTATCGGGCGGAGGATCTGCATCGATCGCGGCAATGGGGTATCCGTACGGAGGAGTGGATGGGGCATTGTCGCACAGCGTCTGAGGCGACGGTTCTAGCGGAGTTGGCGGCAAGCTTGTTCCCGGAACATGGACAGTGGGATGGGGTAGGAGGGTCTGAGGCGGGAGAGAAAAAACGCAGGAAAGCGGGGGGCAAATCTCAGAACGCGGATAAACGCAGACGAACGCAGAGGGTGGCAGAGGGTGCGGGTCAGGTGCCGTTGGATTTCGCACGAACGGGGTCTCCGCCTGTGTTGGCGATGGTGGATGGTTCTCTCACCCATTGGTTTTTGGAGCCGCTGCCGAATGAAGCGCGCGATCGCATCCTCACGCCGATTCTGGAAGCTTGGGAAGCCCTGCGGAGGTTGCGGGTGCCATTGGTGGGGTACATCAGTGCGGCGCGGAGTGGTGAGGCATTGAACTTTTTGCGGCTTCATACCTGTCCTAAGGAGCAGCCCGACTGTCAGACGCACTGCCCTGGTCAGACGGATAATGCGCCCTGCCAGGTGTTTGCGCCGCTACGGGACACGGCGTTGTGGAATATCTTGCTGGAACCGGGGCAGCGCAGTGCTATCTGGCGCAGTTCGGCTCGGGTGCTGGAGTGGTATGACCATCACCGCACCTATTTTTGCTATGTCAATGTGGGTGCAGAGATTGCGCGGGTGGAGTTTCCGGCCTGGGTGGCGGAGGATGCGGTGCTGCTGGATACGGCGCTGAGTCTGATGCTGGCGCAGGTGCAGAAGGGGTTTGGCTATCCGGTGGCGTTAGCGGAGGCGCATAATCAGGCGGTGGTGCGGGGGGGCGATCGCGCTCGTTTCTTTGCTTTGCTGGAGCAGCAAATGATTCGCGCTGGGTTAAAGAACATTGGCACGTCGTACAAAGAAGCCCGGAAACGAGGGAGTATCGCCTAAATCCTCCTAAAGAGGTAGGTTGTTGGATTTTCTCCATACTCCGAAAATCTTGTAGCACTGCTAGGCTAAAGCCAGAATCCCTTAGCTCCCCTGCGATCGCCCATGTTTGTCAAGCTTGTTAAGAGTAGTTCGCGCCAGGCCGAAATTGCAGAGGTCGTGCTGCGAAATGGTTGGGACTACATGCGCGGTTTGTTGACGGTCGGTAAAGCCGACGAGCCAAAACTTCCGCCACCTGCGGTTTTACGCAATATTCTGATTGAACTCGGTCCCGTTTATGTCAAGTTAGGGCAATTGCTCAGCACTCGCCCAGATCTCCTGCCTGCGGACTACATTGATGCCCTTAGCACGCTGCAATCCAATGTGCCTCCGGCACCCTGGAGTGAAGTTGAGGGGCTGTTGATTCGAGAAATGGGTAAGCCCGTCAATGAAGCGTTTCAGGAATTTGACTCAAAACCCATTGCGGCGGGCTCGATCGCCCAAACCCACCGAGCCACCATGCGAGATGGGCGCACGGTCGCCGTTAAGATTCAGCGTCCCGGCTTGGAACCGCTGGTTGACCAGGACATTGCGCTGATCAAGTTCATTGCGGGGTTGGTGGCACAGACAGAATTTGGCGAGTATTACGACATCGAATCCCTGGCAGATGAGTTTGCTCAGGCGCTGTGGGCGGAATTGAATTTCACCAAAGAGGCGGGTTCCACAGACAAACTACGCCAGAACCTTGCCACGAGCCGCTGGTTTGATGCGGAGCGTCTGACCGTCCCCGAAATCATCTGGTCGCTGACCTCCGAGAAGGTGTTGGTGATGGAATGGTTGGATGGGCAGCCGTTGCTGAAAGCCCAGCGCGATGAGTCGCTGACCCTGAACCGCGATACGGAAGAACAGCGGGCGATCGCCAAAATGTTGTTGCGGGCGTTCTTTCAGCAAATCTGTTTGGATGGCTTTTTCCATGCTGATCCCCACCCTGGTAACCTGTTCTACCTCAGCGATGGACGGGTCGCGCTATTGGATTGCGGTATGGTCGGACGCTTAGATCCCCGCACCCAGGAGGTATTGCTGGAAATGATTCTGGCGATTGTCAGCTTGGATGCGCGGCGATGCGCCCAGCTCACTCTGGATCTGGCGCCCTCTTCCAACCCTATCAACTTGGCGCAACTGGAGGTGGACTACGATCGCCTGCTGCGGGTTTACTACAGCAGTAGCCTAGCAGACCTGAACTTCAGCGAATTGTTCTACGAAGTGCTGCAAGCGGCACGAGAAAACCATATCCGCATTCCTGGCAACTTAGGGTTATGTGCCAAGGCGATCGCCAATCTCGAAGGCGTTGCCGGTAGCCTCGACCCGACCTTCAACTTTCCAGAGCAGGTGCGTCCCCTGATGAGCGATGTTTTCCGCCAACAACTTCAGGGCAGCGCACCGTTGCCGATGCTCCTCCGCACGGTGCTGGATGTCAAAAACTTGACGATGCAGTCGCCCCGGCAGATCGAGCTGTTCCTCGATCGCCTTACCTCCGAGACGTTGCAGTGGAATGTCAATTTACGCGATTTCGATTCGATGGGGCGAGGCATTGATCGCGCGGCCAACCGCCTTTCCTTCAGCATCCTTGTCGGCTCACTGATTATGGGTGCCGCTATTATTTCCAGCAACACCCAACTTACTCAGGTGTACTGGGTCAGCGATTTTCTTTTTGCCACGGCTAGCTTGCTGGGATTGTGGTTGGTCTTCAGCATTCTGCGAGCGGGGAGCCTACGCTAGCGATTGCCCCTACCCGCACTGGCGATCGGCAAACCGCTTAAGTTAACGTTGGTGAGGATTTTCTTATCCAGCGTAGGATGCGTTAGCGCCAGCGTAACGCGTCGAAGTACCGCGGCTATACAACGACTTAATTGAATACGACTTAACTGAATGCATAAGCAAGGAACGGAATGGAAACACTCGAATTATTACGAGCCGGAAAATTAGCAGGAAGCCATCGTCTCGATTTGTCCTGTGGCCTCACAGAAATTCCCTCCGAAGTATTTGAACTGACTGACTCTCTGGAGATTCTCGACCTATCCAGAAATCAGCTCAACTCAATTCCAGATGAGATTGCAACTTTAAAGAAACTCCGCGCTATTTTTCTCAATAACAATCAGTTTGAGCAGGTTCCAGAGGTGCTTGCTCAATGTCCAAGCCTTTCAATTATTAGTCTGCGATCTAACAAGATTTCTCACATTAATGAAGCAACACTTTCTCCTCAACTTCGCTGGCTAATTTTGACGGATAACCAACTCGAATCCTTGCCATCGAGCATGGGCAACCTAGGCAAATTACAAAAACTGATGCTGGCGGGGAATCAGTTGCGATCGCTCCCCGAATCCATGCAAAACTGCCACAATCTAGAACTTCTACGCATCCCAGCAAACCAGCTCGAAGCTTTTCCTGAATGGCTGCCTTCCCTACCGCGCCTGTCTTGGCTGGCCTACTCTGGGAATCCATTTTGTGAGAGATTTCAAGGGACTCAGGTTGGCACTTTGCCTGATCCAACGACTCTATCACTCGTTCCCTGGGCTCATTTGGATGTAGGTGACGTATTGGGGCAGGGTGCTTCTGGGGTTATTTCAAAAGCAACCTGGAAAGCATCTCCTGAAACCGCTCAAGAGGTCGCCGTCAAGGTGTTCAAAGGGAGTCTCACCAGTGATGGGTTTCCAGTCGATGAAATGCAAGCGTGCATTACGGCAGGAAGCCACGACCACCTCATCAGCACGATTGGAAAAATCACGGATCATCCCGAACAAAAAGAGGGATTGTTGTTTCCCTTTATTCCGCCAAGCTATGAAAAATTAGGCTATCCACCCAATCTCGATACCTGTACGCGGGATACCTATTTGTCAGACGCCGCGTTTACCATTCCAACGATTTTGAAAATTGTAAAAAGCATTTCTGCGGCGGCAAATCACCTCCATGAAAAGGGCATCATGCATGGCGATCTCTATCCCCACAACATTTTGTTTGATACAGAGGGAACGAGTTATTTAGGGGATTTTGGGGCCGCTTCTTTTTACGATCGCACGCACAAGACAATTGCTCCTGCTCTAGAACGGATGGAGGTTCGTGCCTTTGGTTGCATGCTGGAAGATCTACTCGATCGCTGCACCCCAGACCCGAATGCTGTATCGGAGGAGACAGTGAAACCGCTCCGTCAACTACAGCAGCGTTGCATGGGAACGATTCCGGGCGATCGCCCCTTGTTCACCGAGCTATCCGCAGAAATCGACGCGCTTTTGAACTAGGTGACCCTGGCCCAAATCCATTGTTCACTGATTGCGCTAGCGTAGGATTGCTGTTCAAACATAGTTTTGGTTGAATCTCATCGTGATAGCGAAGCGCTTGGTTGGGTGGTGTGGTATTGTTCTGGCGGCGACGATACCGCTGGCTGCTTGCACAGGCGGCAATTTGGAGCAGTCCCTTGCCCCCGATCCACAACTGCAGGCGGGGGAAGCCACGGGCGGTCTGACGGTGACTGCCTCCTTGCCGCCTGACTTCCCCGCAGAAATTCCCCCCTATCCAGGAGCGGCATTGCAAGCGGTGACCAGTGAGGCCAGCGGAACGGAAGGCGCAACGCAGGTTGTAACGCGCTGGGCCACGCGGGACAGTCAGGAAGAGGTGATGCAGTTCTATCAAGCTGCTTTTGAGCAGCAGAGCTGGGAGTTGGTCTCAGAGGATGACACTCGCCTGGTGGCACGGCAGGATGATTTGAATGTGCAGTTTGAGTTATTGCCTTCGGCTCCCGATGCAGAGGCACCAGAAGCCTCACCTGATGCGGCGCAGGACGAAGACACGGCGCAACCTGCGGATGGGGCACAGCCCGAGGGTGCGGCGATCGCCGAATTCACCCTGTCCTACACCAGAGGCACAGCAGAACAGGACGAAAACCCGACAGCAACAGATGCCTCTCCGACAACGGACGAAACACTAACCGATGAATGGGCGAACCGCCCATCTGCCGCTGCTTCTCCCACGCCAAGCCGACCACCTCGTCCAATCGGCACCGCCGTTAGCTTTAGTGATTTGGATGACGCGCCTGCCGATTTTCAACCCTACATCGCTGATCTGGCGGCCTTGGGCATCCTCAATGGCACCCAACAAGGGACGTTTCAACCCAACGAAACCGTGACCCGTCGGGCTTATGCGCGTTGGTTGCTGGAAACCAACAATCAGCTTTTTAGTGACCAACCGCAAAAACAGATTCGGCGGGCGATCGCCAGCGATTCCCCGACCTTTCAGGATGTGCCCTCCTCTGACCCAGACTTCGGCATTATCCAGGGGCTGGCCAATGCGGGGCTGATTCCTAGCCCCCTATCGGGCAACAGCACGGTGGTGCGCTTCCGCCCCGATGCGCCCCTCACCCGCGAAGAGCTGATCCTCTGGAAAGTGCCGCTGGATACTCGCCAACCCCTGCCCGATGTCACCCTACAGGCGTTGCAGGACACCTGGGGTTTTCAGGATGCCGGACAGATTGACCCTCGGGCTCAACGGGCCGTGCTAGCCGATTTTCAGAATGGCGATCGCTCTAACATTCGGCGAGCATTTGGGTTCACGACCCTATTTCAGCCCGACAGACCTGTTACTCGTGCCGAGGCAGTAGCCGTGCTCTGGCAATTTGGCACCGAAGGCGACGGCATGACGGCTAGAGAAGCGACCAATAGCGACGCGCAACCCCAATAATGGAATTAGGGGGGTGTTGTTATGGCCCCATCCAATTCTTCGCTTGTGGTTTCAACCTTTCCATTGACAGCGATCGTCGGTCATACCGCAATCCGGCTTGCCCTGTTGCTGTTGGCTGTGGATCCGAAGTTAGGTGGGGTGATTATTGCTGGGCGGCGGGGCACCGCAAAATCCGTGATGGCTCGCGCCCTGCATGCCCTACTGCCACCGATCGCTGTCCTTAAAGGCTCGCTTTATAACGAAGCACCGGATCCTGCTGCCGAGGATACCGCCGCAACGCAGATTATCTCGACGCCGTTTGTTCAGGTGCCCTTGGGCGTAACGGAAGATCGGCTCCTGGGGTCGGTGGATGTGACCCAATCCATCAAGCAGGGAGAGCCCGTCTTTCAGCCGGGATTGCTAGCCGAGGCTCACCGGGGCGTCTTGTATGTAGACGACCTCAATCTGCTGGATGAACACATTACAAATTTGCTGCTGACCATTTTGGCGGATGGCTACAACCGCATCGAGCGAGAAGGCATCAGCTTTGAGCATCCTTGTCAGCCCCTATTTATTGCCACCTACAACCCCGAAGAAGGAGACCTGCGTGAGCATCTTGTTGATCGCTTTGCGATCGCTCTTTCTGCCGACGCTCCCCTTAGCCTTGACGATCGGGTAACGGCTGTCGAGCGGGTATTGAACTATATGGAGGCTCCTAAAGCCTTTTTGGCCGACTATGCCGATGACATTGAAGCGTTGAAAACGCAGATTTTGCTAGCCCGAGAATGGTTGCCCAAGGTACAAATCACCCCGCAACAAATTGGATATCTGGCGGAAGAGGCAAGCCGTGGGCAAGTCGAAGGGCAACGGGGGGAATTGTTTGCAACACGTATCGCCAAAGCCAATGCCGCCCTCAACGGACGCCTGAGCGTCACTGCCGAAGACTTGTGCTGTGGGGTCGAGCTGGCGATCGCCCCCCGCGCCACCATCATTGAGCGACCAACAGAACCGCCCTCGCCACCTCCTCCACCCGAAGAAACGACCCCAGAAACCGAGACCACTGAACCCGAACAGCCACCCCCCACGCCAGATACTGCGGCTTTACCAGAAGAATTCATTTTCTCGCCTGAGGGGGTTGTGCTGGATCCGACGGTGCTGTCCTTCGCGAAAAAGGCGCGTCGTCGCCAGGGCAAAGCCGGGGGACGAGGGCTGATCTTTTCCCAAGAGCGGGGGCGCTATGTGAAGCCGATGTTCCCCAAAGGCCCCGTGCAGCGGGTTGCGGTGGATGCCACCTTACGAGCGGCGGCACCGTACCAAAAAGCTCGCCATCGTCGGCAGCCCGGTCGCCGCTTGATCATTGAACCCGATGATGTGCGGGTCAAGCGTCTGGCACGGAAGGCGGGTGCCTTGATCATTTTTGTGGTGGATGCGTCCGGTTCAATGGCCTTGAACCGAATGCAGGCGGCCAAGGGAGCGGCATTGCAACTGTTGATCGAAGCCTATCGGCACCGTGACCAGATTGCCCTGATTACGTTTGGAGGGGAACAGGCTGATGTCTTGTTGCCACCAACCCGATCTGTCACAGCGGCTCGTCGTCGCCTCGATCGCCTACCGTGTGGCGGCGGGTCGCCCCTGGCCCACGGGTTAGCCCTGGCAATTCGCACGGGGCAAAATGCCCTGCGAAGCAAGGATATTGGGCAGATCATCGTGGTGTTGATTACCGATGGCCGCGCTAACATTCCTCTGTCGCGATCGCTGGGGCAACCCCAAACCGACGCAGAAACGATTGACCAAAAAGCTGAACTACTTCGCATCGCCGGGGCAATGCGCGAGCTGGGAATGCAACTCCTGGTGATTGACACCGAAAACAAGTATCGCTCGAAGGGATGGGCCGAAGAGTTAGCTCAGCATGCCCAGGGCACCTATTATGCTCTGCCTAAAGCAAGTAAACGGGCGATCGCTACAACCACTCAGCAGGTCATCGACGAATTACGTCCCCTTTAATACCCATTTTGGATTTTGGATTGGGGATTGGGGATTGCTTGAGCTTTGCCCCGTCAGAACTTCTATACTCGGAATAGCTTAGTTTTAGCAATGGAAAAATTTTGGTCGTTAAGGCTCACATACAAGCCACGGACTGATTTTGGGCTACATCGCTTCGGAGTTATGGTTGGAAACGCCTAAGTTGTTGTCTACCCGATTCTGGTGAATCCTTACGGTATCTGGAGAGTAGTTGCCGCTGGGGGACAACTGATCGAAGACCAGAGATATGTACCAATACTCATCCACCCAGGACTTTAGGTGACATAGATTAAGGGACGGCTTTAGGACATGTCAAATCCCAAAAGTTGGATAATAAGGAATGATTGAAAACCCATGTCAAAAATGGCCGTTTTTACACCGACTTCACAGCCAAGTCTTACTAAAAGAATGGAATAACGATTGAGTTCAGCGGCGGTCATCTATATGTACATCAAATTCTGTTATCCTCATACCGCCGTTGCAACGATTTGTTATGTTGCTATGAGATCTAGAGTAATAAACTTAGGTAATCAACAGATGAGGCATCACGGCAGATATTTTATCTTGCAAGCTTAAATTACTTTTCAGATCATCAATTAATGTAATATCTAAATCTTTTTTCAGTTCATCATATAGTTGATAATATATAGAATTCAAATCATTAATAGTTTTATAATTTATAATCCAAGGAGTTTGGGATTTATCGTGTAAATAATCAGGTCTACGGGCAATTATTTTTTCGTAACTTGTTAAAAATAAGACTATTCTATAAGGTTCGTCTTTAGACAGATCATATAAATTATTCCTTGGCCAGAATTCTAAGTAACCTGCTATTTCTGAAAAAGGACTGTTTTTTACTTTAAGTAGTCTAGCCCAAGCCATCCTATCAAACATCCCTCTATTAAGTATCATTATCTTATACGAATCAAAATCTTTCTGATTAATAGCTATTTCTATCTTTGAATATGTATCAAATATTGTCCATAAGTTTTTTAACTCAAAGTTACTATTGCTGATATCAAATATTTTTTCGTTGGCTTGAACTATTTTACAGGCACCTCCAGTTTGGCTAGATATAGCCTTTATGATTGATTTTTTGCCAGAGCCTGGAGTGCCACTAAACTCTAGGAACATCATTGAATCAAAGCCTCTTAACTGTTACTCCAATCAACAGCATCATTCCAAATCCTTTCAGCCTCTTCACGAAAATGCTGATACCACTTATCTTGAGGATAAAGAATGAATTTAGGCTGATTCTCAGCTTCTACTTGAAAGCTATACAGCCAAATAAAGAAGATTCCTTCCGAACTATTTGCATCTACTAAAATTTCCCCTCGTGAAAGATGATAATCAGTAAGTCGTACCTGTAAATTTCCTCCAGTTTCCTTTTTTAAGCGGTCTAATGTGGATATATTGTCTCTCACTCTACCAAGCCAACCGTCAATAGTAATCGATTTCTGCCTTCTCCTAATCGTCATTTTGACGGCAGAACTGTCAGGAATAGGGTTTTCTAGAATAACTCTTATTTTGCCGCCTCTATTTAGTAATCTTCGCATGGAGGAGGAGTGATCATTCAGTGTTCTGTCAAGAGCAACGCCGATAATGAGCAAGTCTAAGGAATCTCTCAGCTTGCCATCTAATTCTTGTTGTTGTCTAGTTGAGAGTTTTTCTAAAAAATTTCTATTCACTGCTTGCTCGATAGATTCTAAACCTCATCTAAGTTGAGACCCGTAGTTTTTCTTCTTGGGAGTCAAGGTGATTTTTCACCCACAGGCGGTCAGCTAGGGCAAGGGGATCGGCATTAATCTGTTGTCGAAATTGCTCAACTCGTTG
>JBCBSJ010000128.1:0-12688 GCA_039819245.1 Cyanobacteria bacterium J06638_20 | reverse complement strand
AGGTTGCAATTCTTAGATCAGCAAGATGGGCAGCATAGGGTATCAAGAACCTCAATTATTTTTTCCGATACTTGATTTCGGGTAGGAGGAGCAAATGGGATCAGGCACCGAGTACGCACAAGAGTATCAGCAGGCTCAGACAGCCTATATGCAAGGCAAGTATGAACAGGCTGCCGACATTCTCGATCGTCTGGTGACGAGTTATCCCGACGATCAAAGTATCCGACTATTGCGCGGACATGTCTACTGCTATGGACTAAAGCAGTACGAAGTTGCGCGTGAGGAATATCAAGCCGTCCTAAACCTTACTGCCGATCCTGACTTCATTGACTATGCCAATGGTGGCCTAGAAGCTATTGGCCAATATGCTTCTGAGGTCTCATCCATAGGTGAAGAAACGGGTTTTGTCTCAGACATTGATGCTGACTTCGTCAGCACGCAGGAGCCAACAGGTGCTTACAATTCTGGCGACTACGCTGCCGATGCCGCAGTCAACAGCTCTGGGGAAGAGGATTTTGGCTTAAATGATTTCAACTTCAATGGTGCGGATGATCCCTTTGCGTCTCCAGAAGAGGATCTGAGCTATCTGGACAATCCCTTTGAATCGACTGGTTCCGATGATGGGGCAGACGCTGGCATGGATTTTCCAGTGGATATGGGTGACGAGGTCAACCCTTTTGACTCCTCCGAAATGCCGTTTGATCTCTCCAACCCTGAAACGCCCTCGTACTCAAGTTCACCGTCAACCACTGATGATGATGGCTGGGGCAACACTGTCTTTGGAGGTGAAGATATTGACTCACCGCCCTCATTTTCGGAAGAGTTGGGCGGTGGACTGGATAACAACGACTTTGGTTACTCGGCTCCAAGCGAATCAATGCCAATGCCAGCGGTCGATAATTTCGATGTTGGCATGGGTAAACAACCAGGAGAGGATGAGACGCTCTTCATGCCTGGGGATGATACGCCTCCTTCACCTCAGATGGATCAAACCTTTGGCTATCCCAGCAGCATGAGTAATGCTGAGCCTGGAGAAGGGTTTGAAGAAGATCAAAGCGGTAGTCTGGCGGACTTTAACTTAGACGAGTTAAACGATTTTCAAGACCTCTCGACCAGTGAAGACTCTCCAATGCCGGAGTCAACCAGTGATACGACGAGTAGTGCGAGTTTTCTGGATGAGCTAGATGATTTTGACGACGAGTTTGATGATTTAGGTAGCCTGCCTGATTTCGATTTGTCTGAAAACTCCGCAGGCTTTACTAGTCCATCGGTCGGAGCCAGTGGTTCTGAGGGGCTCTCAGGAACGGGAGACTCTGGGTTTGCCCTCAGCGATAGTGATGACCAGTCTGTTATTCGAGAAGATGAAATCTTCAGCATTTCGGGCAATGCGGATGCCATCCCTACGTTTACGGCACCCGACTCTCGTGACGTGGAACCAGAAGTGACGGTGGAGCAAGGGGCACTGGCTCCGTTGGAGAATGCGGGTCTGCCCGCGAAGAAATGGATCGTTGCCGGAGCAGCAGGCATGGTCTCGATGTTGGCAGTAGCAACGGTCAGTTTTGTTTCGTCGATTTTTATCCCTGAAGACGACAAGCCCGTCGTTGTCCCATACAAAACTAGTTCTGGGTTGCTAATGGCTGCTGCCGCAGGCGTCTTTGGTGCTGGCACCGCCGCAGCGGCGGGTTGGGTAACGACACGGCAGATGAAACGTTCGGCCGATAATTTGCAGCGTCAGTTTAATGCCGTTTCCCAGGGGAATCTTAATGCTCGTGCAACGGTATATGCCGAGGATGAGATGGGGCAATTGGCAACTGGGTTTAACCAGATGGCGCGGGTCATTTTGACAACGACCAGTGAAGCCCAGCGTAAGGCAGAAGAGCAGGAACAAGCGAAGGAAGATTTGCAGCGCCAGGTTATTCGCTTGCTGGATGATGTGGAAGGTGCCGCACGAGGCGACTTGACAGTACAGGCCGAGGTTACAGCAGACGTACTCGGCGCGGTCGCTGATTCGTTTAACCTCACCATTCAAAACCTGCGGGAAATTGTTGAACAGGTGAAAACAGCCGCGCGGCAGGTGGCAAAAGGCTCAACGGAGAACGAGATTTTTGCGCGATCGCTCTCCTCCGATGCCCTGCGACAGGCGGAAGAGTTAGCTGTCACCCTGAATTCGGTGCAGGTCATGACCGACTCCATTCAGCGGGTGGCTGAGAGTGCTCGCGAAGCGGAAGAAGTGGCACGTTCAGCATCTGCCACTGCCCTTAAGGGTGGAGAGGCGGTGGAACGCACCGTGTCGGGTATTCTTGAGATTCGCGAAACGGTGGCAGAGACCACCCGTAAGGTGAAACGCTTAGCAGAATCATCTCAGGAAATTTCCAAGATTGTGGCTTTGATTTCGCAGATTGCTTCCCGGACAAACTTGCTCGCACTGAACGCCAGTATTGAGGCAGCTCGTGCGGGCGAGGCAGGGCGTGGTTTTGCCATCGTTGCCGATGAGGTACGACAGTTGGCCGACCGAGCCGCGAAAGCATCAAAAGAAATCGAACAAATCGTCCTCCAAATTCAAGGGGAAACGAGTTCGGTAATGACCGCCATGGAAGAAGGGACGCAGCAGGTTATCGAAGGAACACGACTGGCCGAACAGGCGAAGCGATCGCTCGAAGACATTATTCAGGTTTCCAACCGAATTGACGTACTGGTGCGTTCCATTACCGCCGATACGGTTGAACAAACTGAAACCTCGCGCGCTGTCGCCCAGGTTATGCAATCGGTCGAATTAACGGCACAGGAAACATCACAAGAGGCTCAGCGCGTGTCGGGTTCGCTGCAAAGCCTCGTGGGTGTTGCACGAGATCTACTCAACTCAGTGGAAAGATTCCGCGTCGAGAAGTAGTTCCTAAACCAAGCGAAGGTCTATGCGCGACGGTTTGGGAAGGGTCTGATAAGCAAACCAGAGAAGTCGGGTACATTAGAGGCAATTCATTTTGGTCGCTCTCCCCATTTATCAGCATTGACGTTAGTGAATATTTGGGGTTGCCCCATGGCGTGAAGCCACCCTGAGGCACATACGAGACCCAGTAAATTCAGAGGGATACTGCTATGCAGTCAGAACAACAACGGCGAATTATGGGCTATTTCATTGAGGAGGCGCGAGACCACCTCAATACCATTGAGCAGGGGTTGCTAAAACTGCAGGCAACAATCTCCGACCCAGACATGGCGAATGAGGTCTTCCGTGCCGCCCACTCCGTCAAAGGGGGAGCGGCTATGTTGGGCTTGGGTAGCATTCAGCATACGGCTCACCGATTAGAAGACTATTTCAAAGTTCTCAAAGAATGCCCGGTACAGGTTGATCGCCGCCTCGAAAATCTGCTCTTGAACGTCTTTGATACGCTAAGAGACTTACTAGATCAACTGCAGGGGCCCTTTGGACTAACGGACGACAAAGCAGAAGAGGCGATGGGTGTCGTCGAACCTGTTTTTGCTCAACTGAATCAACATATTGAGCACTTAGTGACCCAGGCTGGTGGCACGACCCCCGACGATGTGGATTTGTCGACCCCTGCTGCTGTAACAGCTCCAGCGACCTCAGCCACACCACAGACTGTGGGTGCTGCGGCAACCGAGGAAAGCGCCTTCCAACTCATTTTTCAAAGCGATGTTCCAGCGCGGTTGCGCGAGATGTTGAATCTGTTCAAGCAACCCGAGGGGATCGAACCTCGCCGCCAATTGCAAGAGATTTGCCAATCCCTTGGGCAAGCTGGGGAGCAGTTTGATTTAGTGCCTTGGGTCGATTTGTTAGCTCTCGCACGACGGGCGATCGCGCATCCCGACAACATGTTTCGTACGCTCGCTCCAGTCATTATCCGTGAGATTAAGAGCGCTCAGGAGCTGGTGCTAGTGAGCCAATCCCTATCCATTGCCCCTGGAGATGCATTGTTGGCATTGGTTCCTCCTGAAGCAGAGGATGAAGAGGATGTGCTCGAATCCCTTGATCTCTTTGCCGATGATGAAGGCGAAATGGGCACGCTAGATCTGGCAGGGATGGACAGCGATGCCTTCCTCATGAATATGCCGGAGTTGGATCTAGAAGCAGACGGAGCGGCTAAAGATGTAGCAGCTTCAGGATCGGCAATTCCTATTGATGGAGCACTGGTTCAAGATCTGGCGTTTGAGGGCATTGAGGATCTATCCGATAGTCGCGATCGTGGAGGTGAAGGTTCGCCCAGTAACGAAGCTTCACCCGGTATGGAGACGGAGCGCAATGGACCTGCCGTTGGTAGTGCTGAACTGAACTCCCTGGCTGATTTGTTTGAAACGCAGTCATCTCCAGAACTCTCAATGAATTGGGACGGCGAGGAGGTATTGCCGAATGCCGATGAAGAAATCCCTGAACTTCTGAATTCAAACTCCGGCGACGATTTCAGTGATTTGTTGCAGCAAGGGGGGCTGGAGGATCTGCTGGGAGCCGAGGTAGAAGAGGACGAAAACCTATCCGACTTACTACACCAAGCAGAGCAATCTGAGCGTCGCGTCAAGCAGCAAGAAGCTAGCTTGGATGCTTTATTGGGCAAGACCTCCAGTGATAACTTTCTGTCCGAGCTGAGTGATCTCTCGCTGGAGGCCAACGATCCCCTGTCCAATCCAACTCCGGAATCTGCTACACCCTCCAGTGCGGACTCAGAAACCTTCGACAGTTTATTTGATGGATCGTCTGAGGATGACCCATCGGCATCGGATCCCTTTGGAGATTTGGAGTTGGGTGGCACATCCTCAGAGTCATCCGTCCCGTTTTTAGATGCTGCTGAACATGACGAGCAACCAACGGCTCTGGAGAGTGCAGCATCGGATGCAGATTTAGGAGGCCTGGGTTTGATCTTTGGCGAAGAGGCGGGGGAATCCTCCGATGGGTTGGAGCTAGACTTGGAGCTAGAGACCGCAGCCGAAAGCCTGTCAGACGCTGAAATCAACAGTGACGCGACAAATACCGAAGACTCACTTTTTGATTTGTCGAATCTTGACTTGCCTGACCTGAGTGAATCGGAGGTCGATGCCCTAGATACGAATTCCGGGGTTTCCGCCTTTGGTAATCTCGCAGACGATGAAGCAACGGAAGCAGATACAATACCAGAGATTTCGGATGAAGGAGACGAAGACTTATCTTGGCTAAATGCCCTAGATTCAGAAGAGGGCTTAGAGGACTTACCTGTTGCTCCTGCGGTATGGGACGACCAGGCAGTCGATGTGACGTCTGACTTGTGGGCCGATGCGACAGCCACGGTGGATGCCCTTGGTGATGAAACACTGGCTGCGTCTGAGGAGGTTCCGTTCCACGTTGCAGATTCATCTCAAGCCACAGAGCAGCCCGAACCGATGATCGAAGGGCTAGATTTGTCCTTGTCTGAGGAAGATAATACCAATGCAATACTGGCTGGACTCGCTCAGGAGGGTGATTTAACATCGTTGTCTGCTGAGGCACAGCCCTCAGTCGAGAACCTGGAGGCAGCAAATGATCTGGACATCGAGGAGTTAGCGGCGATCGCCAGCGACGAAATTTCTGAATCCCTGCTTGGAGAGACAGCAACCAGCGACTTGGACTTAGACCTTGATGCCTTGTCGGAGGAACCCGCTAACCGCTCCAATGACTCGTCCGACGATATGTTTGGCACAACCGATGCGGCGGAGAATGGGGCAGAGGTCGATCTCGATTTTGACACTCTGCTTAACACCTCGGCGCCTGGGATCGAAGAGGACGCTAGTTTGTTCCTTGAGGAAGCTGATGCTGAGGCCGCTTTACCCCAATTAGAGAACCTTAGTGAGGGGGAAGCTGACGCCAATGTCGTAGATTTTGATGGGCTAATGGGCGATGCCGAAGCCTCTCTCTTCCCGTCGGAGAGTGTGACGAATGCGTCTTCAAATACAGACTTAGGGTCTGAGTTTGATGCGCTGCTCGGTGAGTTCGGAGATACATCCGAAGGAATGACTGATGCAGCAGTAATACCGTCCCCCGCAACCAATGCGGATGGCATAGATCCCGATAATTTTGCTGACCTGGATGCGTTGTTGAGTGAAGCCACAGATTTGACCGATGCGACTGAGGGCGACTGGTCTGACCTTGACCTTGAGAGTGCTGTATTGGATGCACCCCAGGGCGACTCATCAGCATCTTCCACGGCATCACAGGCAATGGATGGTGGAACGGAAGGAGATGAAGGCTTTGACGCGCTCGAATCCTTACTGGATGAGCCGGCCACTCCACCAGGAGGTAATGCAGGCAGTGAGGGCAATGACTTTTCGGATTTGGAAGCACTACTAGCATCCGATTCCATTCCACCTAACCCTGCGACGCCTCCGCCTCCACCCTCTTCTCCGCCAATCGAAGATGAGTTTGATGAATTAGAAGAATTACTACAGGCAGCTGACAGCAGCATGGGTGGATCGCCCACCGTTAAGGGGGCTCGCAGTCAGTCGATGACGAATCGTCCGACACGTACCTCTGGCCTGCGTAGCGATCAAACCATGCGGGTTTCGGTCAAGAACCTCGATAACCTCAACAACTTGATTGGGGAACTGGTGGTGAACCGAAATAGCCTGGAACAAGCTGAAGAAAGACTCCGCCAGTTTCTCGATAATCTGCAATATCAGGTGCAGCAGTTGAGCGATGTTGGGCAGCGGATGCGGGATCTGTATGAGCGATCGCTCCTCGAAAGCTCGCTAATGTCGAGCCGCCGCAGCTATCAGATGGCTGGTAGGCAGGGCAACATCCAGGAGAGCGACCACGCGACGGGAGCCAGCTTCGACGCCCTCGAAATGGATCGATTCACCGGATTCCACACTCTGTCCCAGGAAATGATCGAGTTGATTGTCCGAGTGCGGGAATCGGCCTCTGACATTGACTTCGTGGTCGGTGAAACGGATCAGGTAACGCGCAACTTCCGGCAAATCACCAGCCAACTTCAGGAAAGCCTGACACGGGCGCGAATGGTGCCCTTCGCCCAAACCGCAGACCGCCTTCCCCGTGCGGTACGCGACATCTCCATGCGCTGCGGCAAGCAAGCAGAACTGGTGATCGAGGGACGCGAGACACTCATCGACAAGATGATTTTGGAGCAGTTGTATGACCCCATGACACACTTGGTCAACAACGCGATTACTCATGGCATTGAAACCGCTGAGGCGCGAGTTACTCAGGGAAAACAGCCTACGGGTCAAATTACTGTACGAGCCTTCCACCAAGGGAACCAGACGGTGATTTCTGTGAGCGATGACGGGGCTGGGATTGACCCCGATATCGTCAAGCAGAAGGCGATCGAGCGGGGGCTCGTTACCCAAGATCAGGCCAACGTGATGAATCGCCTGGATGTTTATGACCTATTGTTCCACCACGGCTTCAGTACGCGCGATCGCGCCGATGACTTTGCCGGACGGGGCGTTGGGATGGATGTGGTTCGCACAAGCCTGAATGACATTCGTGGGGTCGTCAACATTGATTCCACTATCGGGCGTGGAACCACATTCACCGTTCGACTCCCCCTCACCTTGAGCGTATCGAAAGCGCTGTGCTGTATTAGCACCCGCGCCCGCATCGCCTTCCCGATGGATGGGGTCGAAGATATGCTCGACGTTCCAGCGGATCAGGTTCAGACCAACGGTGAAGGGCAAACCTGTATTCAGTGGCGAGATCAGTTACTCCCGTTCCAGGCACTCGAAGACTTGCTGCAGTTTAACCGCAGCCTTGGGCGCGGTAGTGTGTACGGTGGAAATCAAGAAGAAGACATTATCTCTGTGGTTGTGCTGCGGAGCAACGCAGGCAGCTACCTCGCTCTCAAGGTCGATCAGGTCTTGGGTGAGCAAGAGATTGTAATCAAGCAACTGGAGGGACCCGTTCCCAAGCCTGTGGGTATTGCAGGGGCCACAGTTCTAGGGGATGGGCGCATTATGCCGATCGCCGATGTCCTGGAACTAATCGACCTATCGATGGGACGGATTCGTCGCGAATCGGGCACCCCACTGTGGGAGCAAGCCCAGGAACAGATTCCGGTCGAGCCACCCAGCGACACCAAGAGCGAACCGACGGTACTTATTGTGGACGACTCAATTACAGTCCGTGAGTTGCTGTCGATGACCTTTAACAAAGTTGGGTATCGCGTCGAGCAGGCTCGCGATGGGCAAGAAGCCTGGGAGAAACTCCGGTCTGGCTTACCCTGCGACCTCGTCTTCTGCGACATCGAAATGCCACGGATGGATGGCCTAGAATTACTATCGCGGATACAAAAAGATAGTGGCTTGAGCAATATCCCCATTGCGATGCTGACATCCCGAGGAGCAGATCGTCACCGCCAGATGGCCATCCAACTCGGCGCCAAAGGCTACTTCACTAAGCCGTATCTAGAAGAGGTTCTCCTGGATGCAGCTCAGCGGATGCTGACGGGTGAGGTGTTGGTGGATGAGAACGGCGGCTGATCCTAGATGATTCGTCAGAAATGACCACTAGGAGCGGGTTGTCCCTCTCTAGCCTGTCTGGTTATTGGCATCTAGTGCTTACTGGGCAGGGGCAGGGGTGCGTAGCCCCAGCTTTTGTAGGAGGCGATCGCTATCCAAAGTCTGAGCAACGAGCTGGCACATGTTCTCCGCTTTGACGGGTTCCTGGAGACGCACTTTACCGAACGCCTGCTCAATAATTTCGACGGTCGAAATCGTATCCAGATCCACAGCGAGGATGGGGATTTCTAACTCCTCCGCCCGACTGAGGATAGTCTTCTGCGGGGGAATATGCCCCGTGAGGATCAGGCAATGGGTCGAGGTTTCGAGTGCTGCCAGTTGCAGATCGGTTCGATCGCCCCCAGTGACCACAGCCATGTTGTGAGCTTTGCGAAAATACTTCAGGGCAGAATTGACGTTCATTGCCCCAATTTTTAGGCTTTCGACGAGCAAATCGGTGCGATCGCCACAACAAAGAACCTCTGCCTGCAATTGATGCACCAATTCGGCAACACTTACACTGCGGAGAATCTCACTGTGGGGAAGAATCGCCAGAACAGGAATGCCCCTTTCCTCTAAGAAAGTGCGAACCTCTGACTCAACCTGCTGCATTTGCTCCTGGGGAACATCATTAATGACGACCCCCATCAGGCGATCGCCCAATCGCTGCTGTGCCGATAGCAACGCATCCACTAACAAAATCGGAGAGTAACGGCTCACCAACAGTACATTGGCATCCAAATCTTCTGCCATTTGTGGCAGCGATAAGGAGAAGAGGCAACCTTCATTCAGATCCCCTGGCCCCTCCAAAATGGAAAGGTCAACCCCCTGAACAATGACTTCTTCTTGCAGTCTCACGCGGTAGTCCGTTGGATCTTGCTGGGTAATTCGCCGCTGGACGACTTGAGGCGTCAGCAATAGCAGCGTCGGACTCACATGCTCTGCTGGTAGCTTGAGCGTTTGGGTAATAAACTGCACATCTTCGTCCAGACAATCGCCTTGCTCACTGGGACAGGTCCCGATCGGCTTGCCATAGCTGATGCCGACGCCCTGAGCCTGAAGTTGGTGGGCAATCCCCAGAATGACAGCAGATTTCCCACTGTACGCTTCTGTGGAGCCAATCAATAAATGCTTGACGGTCACGCTAATCTAACCCTTCTGCCTGTTATCGCTTTGACTGATATGCCATGTTGGGATAGCCAACTGAATCGATCGTAATGCACTCACCCCACAATCGTAGGAATTTCCGAACGTTAGCAAACTACCAAAACATCCGGCCATCCTAACATGGCCATGGTTTCTCTCCAGAGGTAATGTAACAACTTCAAACGCAGACTTGCATCTCGCTTGAACAGTTTGTACTCACATAAACCGCCTAGGAAGAAGATTTTCCTCTATCGGTGCATTTGCTCTTCCAGCAGCGCCTTTGCACGGGGCTTATACAGCAACTGGAACAGCGTCTCCATATACACCCGCAAATCTTTCCGGTTTTCCTTAGAGGCATATTCCCAGAAGCCATAGATGCGAGCCAAGGACAGGAGGCGGGTTGTATGAATTTTCCAGGTATAGGTACTGTAGACCCGGGCGATCGCCTTCTGTGAAATCTCTTCCCAAAGATGAGGATTGTGATCCGTCTTCGAGAGGAATTCGAGAATCGCCTCTGCCATTTGGTTCGGTTGGGTTGGGTTGATGTAGTAACCGTTGACGCCGTTTTGAATAATTTCTAGCGGCCCACCAAACTCAGTTGCAAATGTGGGCAAGCCCGAGATCATCGATTCCAGTACCGTCAGGCCAAAGGCTTCAAACAGCGCAGGTTGAACGAACATCCCCCGATGGTCAGCAATGATGCGATAAACCTCACCCGAGTCGGCCTTGGGCAGCCGGACTCCAAGCCAGCGCATTTTGCCCCAGAGGTCATACTGATGCATCAGGCTGTGCATTTTTTCGATCTCGGTCGCTTCCTCCGCATCGGTCGTATCTTCGGCGTGAATCTTGCCCGCAATCACGATTAAATTGCACCGTTCCTGAAGTTCTGGGCTTTTCCCAAACGCTTCGACTAAACCTGTCAGGTTTTTGATTCGATCCAGGCGAGCCATTGAGAAAATAGGCGGCTTCTCAGGGTCATCTAAGCTTCCAACAACTGCTCCAGGGTCATCTTGGGTAAAGAGGAGATCAGTCAGCCGTTCGATTTCGCCATTAAGGCGATCGTCCGTATCGGTATAGGGGAAATAGTAGGACTCATTCACGCCAGGCGGCACCACGTTAAACTTCGGACTCTTGAGTTCCACACCATGCATGACGTGGTAAAGATCCGGCATGGTGAAGCTGCGGTACGATTCGTACTGTCCAGCGGTTTCGGGAGTACCAACAATTTCCTGGTGAGTACTGCTGATGATGAAATCAGCGGTGTTCATGGCAATGAGATCAGCGGTGAATTGCAAGGAGAAATGGTACTGGTTTTCCATGTTCTGCCAGTAGAGATTACTGAACAGATATTTGGATTTTTCTAGGGCATGGGCGACGATTCCGTTGGTCACTTTCAATCGCTGAGACAGCAAGAAAGCCACCAGGTTACCGTCCGTGTAGTTGCCGATAATCAGATCCGGACGTCCCTGAAACTCTGCCAGCAAAACCTTTTCCGCATCGATCGCAAAGGTCTCGAGATAGCTCCAAATTTCAAAGCGCGAGATCCAGCTCTGAGTCAAGTTGGGGTTGTAGTCACGGAAAGGCACCCGCACAATCCACACATTATCTGTGCCATGCACCTTCTCAAGGGGTTGATTGCAGCGGGTGCCATCGCTGTTGGGAATCAGGCGCGACAAAATTAACACTTTGGGCGGGCTGGCCTGCAAATCCAACCCTGCTAGCTCCATTTCTTCCTGGAGTTCCTTTTCGAGGCTGCGAGCCTGGTCAAGCACATATACCACCTGGCCACCGGTATCCGGGCGTCCTAACAC
This sequence comes from Cyanobacteria bacterium J06638_20, assembly GCA_039819245.1. Classification (GTDB taxonomy): domain Bacteria; phylum Cyanobacteriota; class Cyanobacteriia; order Elainellales; family Elainellaceae; genus Vacuolonema. The sequence continues at coordinate 1,253 of JBCBSJ010000128.1, read as the reverse complement.
ACCTTCCTGCCCAAACCAGCCATGAACCGACACCAAAACAATCCGGAAAATCATCGGCACCCGTGAGAGGAAAGCCTGAAGCGCTTGGGGCTCGGGAGAATCCAGCAATTCATCCAGTAGCGCTAGTGATTCCTGTACCCTCCCGGACGTGTTGCCCCATCCCGGCTCAAATCCCATAGATTGCAGGTCATAGCGAAACTTGGAATAGGGTTCATCGGGGCGATAACGGTTGAGAAATTCCAGTGCCTTCTTGACCTGCGTTGAAAGCTGTTGCTGATCCTGAATCCGGCCATTCAGCAACAGCTGCATCCCATCATGGGAATGTAAGCTCAGGAATTGGAAGAGCTCCTTTTGCCATTGCTGCGGATCTTGAAACAGCTTACTCGATAGGTAGCGGTTCAGAAATTCGACGCCCTTGCCAATGTTTTTCGGATCACGAATCAGTGGAGAGTAGTCATAAAACGGCTTGACATCAATCTCTAGCAGTTCGCCTTCATTGGGATGGTGGAACCCAACTAGGCGATCGCGCAATTCCAACAATTCCTTGGCCACAGTCGGTTCCGATGTGCCATCCGGCCAGAGCCAGTAAGCTTCTTCCGAGGCAATTCCGGGACGGACAACGATGCAGGCATTATCCTCCTCAAAAATAAGCTCCTGTAAGCCACTGATGAGAGCTGGCAGAGCCGTTGCATTCTCAGGAATCGTGCCGTTTTCGTAGTGCTCGGCCTTGAAATCATCGAACGCAATTAAAATCTCGTTGCGCAGAAAATAGCGTTTCTCAGGTTGCCGTAACCAACTTAAAAATTCGCGTAAATCAGATCTTTCTGAACTCTCTAAGACCGCATTGAGTGGTTCAAACATAACATTTCTGGAGTCAGTGTGCGCTAGCGCTAGACTAACCTAGTTATTGGCCATCATGTATACCTTTGCTGTCTATCCAGGAGAAGAAAAACGGAATTTTGCGTTAAGACTTCCTGAATTTTTCCTTGAGATGACTTAATCAACTCGTGTTATTTACTACTTACTAGATCCGTATTTTTAATTGGTTGCAACCCATGCGATAGGGGGTCGCTGGGTCAGATAAGTACCTTGGTGCAATTAAAACTCAAATCCTAAAACCCTATGCCGCCCGCGCCGCGGGCGGCAGAGGGTTTTAGGATTTGAGTTTTAATTGCACCAAGGTACTTATCTGACCCAGCGACCCCCTATCGCATGGGTTGCAACCAATTAAAAATACGGATCTAGTAAGTAGT
>JBCBSJ010000127.1:0-12731 GCA_039819245.1 Cyanobacteria bacterium J06638_20 | reverse complement strand
TCAAGACTTCGGCGAGAACAACAACCTGTTCTTGGGCTACCGTCTGCGGATGAACTTCGACACCAGCTTCACGGGCGAAGACTTGCTGCGCACTCGCTTCCAAGCGCGTGACATCCCTGGCTTTGCAACAGGTGAAGCAACTGCCCTGCCTAACGGTCTGTTTCGAGATCATTCAGGTTTAGCCTTTGAAGGTGACTCGGACGACGACATCGTCCTAGACGACTTGTTCTACCAATTCCCCCTCGGCCCTGCAACCGTTATGGTTGGTGTGAACAGCGTTGGTATCTCTGACATTGTTACTGATGTTAGCCCTTTCTCTAGCAGTGGTTCGGGCGCTGTTGGCTTCTTCGGCTACAACCCCATCTATGACCTGGGTTCCCAAGGTATCGCTCTGGGTGCGACGTTCGACATCACAGACGAGTTCCAGTTCGGTCTGGGTTACTTGACCGATGATGATGATGGTCCCGACCCCTCCCCTGGTAACGGGCTGTTCAATGGTGACAACACCTACTTTGGTCAGTTGACCTTTGATAGTGGTGATTTGGTTGTTGCTTTGACCTATGTCAACGCCTATGTCAATAACAGTGATATTGGTGAGCCGGGTGGAGAGGTTGGCATCTTTGATGCTACTGTCTATAACAGCTATGGCCTGAGCGCGAACTTCGTACTGGGCGATCGCTTCCAAATTGGTGGTTGGATCAACTACACCGATGGACGTGCTTTCAATGGTGACGACCCTGTTATCGGGGATGGGCGTTACTGGTCTTATGCAGCAACCTTGGGTGTTTCGGACTTGGGGGTAGACGGTAGTTTGTTGGGTCTGATTGCAGGTGTGCCTCCCTTCGTTGCAATTTATGACTTTGCCAACGGTGGTGCATTCGGTAGTGATGCCTCTCTTTACGTGGAAGGCTTCTACCGCGTTCCCATCTCCGACAACATCTCTATCACGCCCAGCATTATCTTCGTTGATGATGTCAATAACGAGAACAATAATGACGGCATCGTTATCGGTGCATTGCGGACAACCTTCCGCTTCTAAATTGTGTTGGACTTGAACGTAGTTCATTTATTTGCAGCATCAACATAATCTGAAAGCCTCGCCAATGCGGGGCTTTTTTGTTGCTTCTTATGTTGAGTTTAAGGAAAGGCGCAAAGTCCAGTGGGGAACCGGGGTATACTGGAGCTATGGAGAGGTATGTAGCGCGATAGGTAACCTTCACTGTGGATCTTTCTTGTAAAAGTGAATATGCATTGCTGGCGTTATTAGCGTTAGCTGCCAATGCAGGCCGAGGCGAGCCGTTGCAAATTCGTCAAATTGCAGCGGAGCAAAATATTCCCGATCGCTATCTAGAGCAGTTGCTGGCAACCTTGCGACGAGGAGGGTTAGTTCGCAGTCAGCGCGGAGCGAAAGGGGGATATGTCCTGGCTAGTGAGCCCTGGAAAATCACGCTGCTGGAAATTGTTAACTGTATTGAAGGCGTAGAAACTCAGGGCTCTGATGCGCAGCGGGAACCAAAATCCATAGAAGGATCCGTTATTTTTGAGGTGTGGCACGAAGCCCGAAGTGCCAGTGACGCAGTTTTACAGGGATATACGCTGCAAGATTTGTTGGAGAAGCGTGATGCCCGTCGCCAGATTGACATCATGTATTACATCTAAGCGTGGCTGCTAAGTGTAGTTGGCTGATCGATATCCAACCGTCCTGACCAACAAGAGGCGATCTGCGCAGCGTCGTTGTTGCTGTTGGGTCGCAGATGGATATTTTGCAGCTCTCTTTCAGGATGAATCCTAGACAAAACTCGACACCCAAGACTTATGAAAATTGCAAACAACATCACCGAGCTAATTGGCCGGACTCCTCTGGTTCGTCTGAACACGATTCCCGCGACTGAGGGATGTGTGGCCGAAATTGTGGTGAAGCTAGAGGGCATGAACCCCTCAGCTTCTGTGAAAGACCGGATTGGGATCAGTATGATTAACGCGGCGGAAGCTGAGGGCAAAATTGAGCCGGGGCGGTCGGTTCTGATCGAACCCACGTCTGGTAACACAGGGATCGCGCTGGCGATGGCAGCGGCGGCCAAGGGGTATCGCCTGATCCTCACCATGCCCGATACGATGAGTGCAGAGCGCCGCGCCATGCTGCGAGCCTATGGGGCTCAGCTAGAGCTAACCCCAGGTATTGAAGGGATGAGTGGCTGCATTCAACGGGCGCAGCAACTGGTTGAAAGCCATGAAAATGCTTACATGCTGCAGCAGTTTAGCAATCCTGCCAATCCCAAAATTCACCGGGAAACGACAGCCCTTGAAATTTGGGAAGACACTGACGGTCAGGTCGATTTTCTGGTCGCTGGTGTTGGAACGGGTGGCACCCTGACGGGCGTTGCGGAAGTGCTGAAACAGAAGAAGCCCGGATTTCAGGCGATCGCCGTTGAGCCGACAAACAGCCCTGTATTGTCAGGTGGTCGTCCAGGCCCCCACAAAATTCAGGGGATTGGGGCAGGCTTCGTTCCCCAAGTGCTTAAGGTTGAACTGATTGATGAGGTCATCCGAGTGAGCGATGACGAGGCGATCGCCAACGGTCGGCGGCTGGCCAGGGAAGAGGGCTTGCTCTCTGGGATTTCCAGTGGTGCGGCACTGACAGCGGCGATCGCCCTAGCTAAGCGTTCTGAGAATGCGGGCAAGCTGATCGTTATGATTCAGCCAAGCTTCGGGGAGCGCTATCTCAGCACACCACTGTTTCAGGATCCAGAGCTGGCGTTGGCTGGCGTTTCATAGTCTCAAATGCAATAATGGCTCGAAGGGCATGGATTGCTGTGCGTTTAGGGAAAGGTGAGGGGCAAAATCTAAGATCCACCCTGCTCTAGGCTTTAAGACTTTTAGAATTAAAGTATGAGCAATTCCACAACCCACTACGACACCTTATCTGTCAGCCCTTCGGCCAGCCAAGCAGAAATTAAGTTGGCGTATCGAGATTTGGTAAAGCGCTTTCATCCCGATCGCCATCCAGATGCGGCAACTCACGACCGTATGGCGACGATCAACGTGGCCTATGAGGTGTTGAGTGATCCGCAACGGCGGCGACACTACGATCGCCAAATGCACCTCATAGGGCGATCGGTGAATGGACGGCAGGAGCGAGCGGCGGCGGCCCAGCGGCAGCATCACCAACGTCGCGGCAGCGAATCCGAAGATGAACAGCTCAAGAATTGGATTCTACGCGTCTACCAACCCGTGAACCGTTCTATATCTGGAATCTTGGGCGCATTGGAATCAGAAATTAACCATCTCGCCGCCGACCCATTTGACGATGAACTGATGGAGGTATTCTTGGAATATCTGGAGGACTGCCGTGAATCTCTGCAAAAAGCGCATGCATCCTTCCGCTCTATGCCGAACCCACCAACAGTGGCTGGAGTCGCAGCCCATCTCTACTACTGTCTGAACCAGGTTGGCGACGGCGTGGATGAACTGGAACGCTTCACCGCTAGCTATAACGAACATTACTTACACACAGGGCAAGAACTTTTCCGGATTGCCGATGGATTGCGCCACGAAGCCCAGGCCGCTATGCGAAACAGCGTTGGATAGTTTCGAGCGGAGTTGTAGAAAGCTTGAAAGAGTTTAGTTGTTCTGTCTTCAGAACCCTATTCCCAAGAATCCACACCCCCGCCGGGGAAATTCTGAGCGAGAATGGATCCGTTGTATGTTTGCTACCCGTTGGGTGGCTCCCGAGCTATGGGTCTTCCGGTTGTTGCGATTGTTGGTCGCCCGAATGTGGGCAAGTCTACCCTGGTGAATCGTCTCGCAGTGGTGCGGGATGCGATTGTGCATGATGAGCCAGGGGTCACGCGCGATCGCACCTATCGGGATGCCTTTTGGCGCGATCGCGACTTCCAGGTTGTCGATACCGGAGGCTTGCTCTTCGACGATGATTCCGAATTTCTTCCGCATATCCGTCAACAAGCGGCGCTAGCCTTGGCCGAGGCTAAGGTCGCCATCTTTGTGGTGGACGGTATGGCGGGACTCACCACCGCCGACGAGGCGATCGCCCAATGGTTGCGCGAACAGTCGGTTCCGGTCTTGCTGGCTGTTAACAAATGTGAGTCGGCTGAAAAAGGCTTGGTGCAAGCGGCAGAGTTCTGGCAACTGGGATTGGGCGAGCCGTTCCCGGTGTCGGGAATTCATGGCAATGGTACAGGCGACCTGCTAGATCAGGTGGTAGATCTTCTGCCCCCCACGGAGGCGCTCGAAGAAGATGAGGCGATTGGGGTGGCGATCGTGGGGCGTCCCAATGTGGGTAAATCTAGCCTGCTCAATGCTTTTGTGGGAGAGGAGCGGGCGATTGTCAGCTCCATTTCGGGTACCACCCGCGACACCATTGACATGCTGGTGGAACGCCAGAGCAAGCGCTATCGGCTCATCGATACGGCGGGCATCCGCAAAAAGAAGAATGTGGAATATGGCCCCGAGTTCTTCGGCATTAACCGTGCATTCAAAGCCATCCGGCGGGCTGATGTAGTGCTGTTGGTGATTGATGCGCTGGACGGGGTCACGGAGCAGGATCAGAAATTGGCCGGACGCGTCGCCGATGATGGCTGCGCCTGTGTTGTTGTGGTGAACAAGTGGGATGCAGTGGACAAGGATTCCTACAGCATCTACGACTACGAAAAGCAGGTGGGCGATCGCCTCAACTTTATCCACTGGGCTCCGATGATTTTTGTCAGCGCCCACACGCGGCAGCGGGTGCCCAAAATTCTCGACTTGGTCGACAATGTGGCGGAGCAGCATAAGCGCCGCGTTTCCACCGCCGTCATCAACGAAGTGTTAGAAGAAGCGCTGGCATGGCATACTCCCCCAACAACACGCCAGGGCAAACAGGGCAAGATTTATTACGGGACACAGGTGGCCACCGCTCCTCCGGCGATCGCCCTATTTGTCAATGATCCCAAGTTGTTTGGCGATAACTATCGTCGGTATATCGAGCGCCAGATTCGCCAGAGCCTCGGTTTTGCTGGAACTCCAATTCGGCTAATGTGGCGAGGCAAGAAGGTTCGTGATATGGAGCGCACGACGGCTAACCGTGCCACCAAAGTGTGACCGTGGGCAGCACCGATCTGCCTATCCTTTGATCCCTCGAAGACCCAAAATCTAACCCTTCACCTCCGTAACCTGGCATGGATCTGCTGCGATCGCTCCCGATTGGGCTATACCTCGAACAACCCACCACCTGGCTGCACCGACTTGATCCCCGCGTCAAACTGGCCTGGTTGATGATGTTTTTGGTGACTCCCATCGGAGCCAACCCCATCTGGCGATTATCGTTGGTGGGATGGCTGCTGGTGCTTATGGCGAGTACGCGTTTGCCCGTGCGGATTTGGCGGAAACAAGTCGGTCTAGTGGCGATCTTCAGTCTCCTGCTGTTTGCCATTACCTTGTTTGCGCCGGATGGCGTCAATGTCAGCCATCAACCACGATTACCGATCGATGATCTGGCGCTCACGCTGCCTGATACCGATCCCGCGCCCTTGCCCCAACCAACAGGGTATGAGTATGTCCTGTTTCATCAAGGGATTTTTCAGATTACCCGGCGATCGCTCGACCTAGCTGTTCGTGTCAGCACGCTGGTGTTCGTGTTTCTGGCCAGCACCAATTTGTATTTGTTGACCACTGCGCCCGAGGAAATTACCGCTAGCCTAGAGCAACTAATGCGTCCGCTGCGACGGTTGCGTGTGCCTGTGTCAGAGCTGGTGCTTACCCTCACCCTAGCGCTGCGCTTCATCCCCTTGGTGCTAGAGGAAGTGCAGAACCTGGTGCGCTCCGTCCGTACCCGAGCTATCAACTGGAAAAAGCTCGGTCTCCGGAACTCTAGCCAGGTGTGGCTGACCGTTGCGACACAAATGGTGGATAACTTGCTGGTACGTGCGGAACAGACCGCTGGCGCCATGCAGGTGCGGGGCTTTACGACAGCCAATGCGTATCAAATGCGATGGTATCAGTTTCGGATGAAAAGGGCCGATTGGCTGGTGCTGTTTGGGGCGATCGCCTTTCTCGTGGCGCGCTTGATTTGGGGGCGCGCCCTCAACGGCTAGAGGCTGATATGTTCTCTATATAAATAGGGTAGAAATAAAATAAATAGGGTAGAAATAAAAAGAGAAAAAATGTTTTTTGTAGCGTGGCGATACAAACTAACATAAACTAATAGTGCAGCACAGTCCCGCAGCATTGTACATCCCTCTGGCTAACGAACCTAAGGAAGGATTTCCCTTCATAGGGTTTTGCCACTGGTTCTTCGAGAACTCCCTCTCATAAGGCCAGGGCTTTTTGGCCTATCCATTCTACGCACATAGCCTGTGCCCATAGGTCGTCATATCAATTATGGCAAACGGGCAGGGCTATTTCAAACGCTCACATGAGCAAGATTGAGGGTGAGGATAGGAAAACTTGGAGATAAGCGCAGGAGGAAAAGCGGATGAAAGGCCGCCTGCTCCCAAATGCAGGTTGAATTGTCAAAATTCGTTGGTTCTTCATTGGCTCTGTTGCCAGAGATTTGCGACCCCCCAAACTATTGCGTTAACAACTATGAAAACGGTTCACCTTCCTCGTTCTGCAACACAAAAGGCAAAGCCTTCTCAGATGACGACCGAAGCCTATCTCAATCACCCTACGTTTGGACTCCTGTACCGGGTGTGTGTGCTGGAAAATGGCCAAGACCTATTCTCCACGCTCTACGCACAGCGTTTGTTCTTTGTTGTGACTGTCGGGAATCAAGGGATTCAGTTTGATCCCGTGAGTCGTGCTGATGCACGCTTGCTGCTCGAAGGTCGCTTGCGGAGTCTCCGCCGCTTTGGGCATGTTGAAGAGTTCCAAAAGGTTCAAAAAACCTATCAGCAAACGTTTCAATAATCCAACCAAGCGCGGACAGCCTGTCCTCCTTTCCCCATGCCATTGGCAGGCGCGATTTGGACTAGCATAGAGCTGGGGCAACTCATGCCAAGAGGCTTAGTATGACAGGTGTTTTTGATGCGATCGCTCAACGGATCGCCAACCTCCGCGAAACAATTCCTCCCCATGTGCGGCTGATCGCTGTTTCTAAGCAAGTCTCTGTGGAGGCGATGCGAGCGGCCTATGCTGCTGGGGTGCGCGACTTTGGTGAAAGCCGAATCCAAGAAGCTGAAGAAAAGCAGCACCAGCTCCAAGATTTATCCGGCATTACCTGGCATCTCATTGGGCATCTGCAAAGTAACAAGGTTGCCAAGGCGCTGCAACTGTTTGACTGGATTCATTCGGTTGATAGCTTGAAGCTGGCGCGACGACTGAATACCCTGGCGAGCGATCGCCCCACACCGCCCCAGATCTGCCTCCAGGTCAAGTTTGCAGAAGACCCTAATAAATATGGTTGGGATGCGCCACAACTCCTGGCCGATTTGCCCGAACTCGACCAACTCCACCACCTCAACATCGTTGGTTTGATGACGATTCCGCCCCTTGGGCTGTCAGAAGCTGAAATTCTGGCACTCTTTTCTAAGGCTAAAGAGTTTTCTTCTCAGATTGACACAACCGCGTTTCAGACTGTCCGGATGAAAGAGCTATCCATGGGAATGTCTGGAGATTATGCCCTGGCAGTTCAGGCGGGAGCCACAATGGTTCGATTGGGGCGGGTCTTGTTTGGCGATCGCCCACCTCAACCGTCTCAGGGGTAGCAAGCCCTTGGTTGGGTCTCAATGCCGCGCACAAACAGGTAGGATGATTGCCTGAACCCTTGAAGCGCCTTACTCAAGACAAACAGACTCGCCACGCTCCAGCACAAGTTTTTCCTAATTGTAAAAACCTTAGGAAAGGGCTTGACAGCTTGGGGTAAATACGGTTTGATGACTTTCGCAGTTGTGGGTGGTAGAGCCGTTGTCTCTGCCTGCCGCCCTATCGCTTCCAAATGGTGAGCGATAATTTTGCGATTGAATGCTTCCTCGGATCTCTGGCGCAAAGCAAGTTTAAATGGACAGTTGATCGAATTCTGATGGATGGCGATCGCTGCACTGAAATCAATCACCATCTAGAGTAAGGATCGTTCGATCACAAATTATTAACAGTTGCCTTTAGTAATATTTGAATGATCAGTCAATTGCCATGTGATCATCAAGCGATGATCAGGTTCGCTTATCTATTCAAAACTGCTCCCATCCCTTCCTCCGTAACCATTGACTAGCAATGCTTTGAATCATTCCATTGATTGATCTTGAACAACTGATCCATAAGGAGTAACCTATCAGTTCATGCTGGGTTTTATTCGAGAGTTTGGTGCGTTTGATCAACAACGATCAAAGAAAAGTATTGACTTTTGGAAATTGATGTATACTGTGAAATCAAATCAGACCCAACAATACTTGTTCTCAAATTTTTCTGCTAGTAGTTCTGAACCTTGATTTTCTGTTAAGCCCGATCGTGTCTGATTGGAATGGGTGGAAGAGGAACAGGATTGATTGGGTTGATTGTTGCAACGATGTTTTGTCCCTGTCCAGCGGCGCATGATCGAACCTGCTTTGGATTGAAAAATCTGCCGTAAAACTTGTTGAAAATGGAGTGTGTACTGTGAGTATCTTCACAAAACTGAGAGACTTTGTTGGTCTCAATGAACCCGTCGAATATGAATATGAGTACGACGAAATGGATGGACAAGAATACCAAAACCTCTATCAAGAAGAGAATACTCCGCCTGTTCAGGAAGAAGAGCCTCGGCGGCGTCGGGTTCGCGATCGCCCTGTGTTTGGTACCGAAACATCAACTAGCACGATGAGCAATGTCATTGGAATGCCCAGCGCTCTCAATGGCATGTCTGAAGTTGTTGTTATGGAGCCGCGCACCTTTGAAGAAATGCCCCAGGCCATCTTGGCTCTGCGGGAGCGCAAGTCCGTTGTCCTCAATCTGACGATTATGGATCCCGATCAGGCGCAGCGTGCTGTTGATTTTGTCGCGGGTGGTACCTATGCAATTGATGGCCACCAAGAACGAATTGGCGAAAGCATCTTCCTGTTTACACCCAACTGTGTGCAGGTGAGCATGCAGCAGCCCGGTGTTGCAGACTATGTGGCTCAGCAAATGGGTATAGCGCCCAACGCGCGTCCTGTGGCTCCAACGCCAGCATGGACAGAGCCCGCCGCTCGGATGGCTTAAGTCCAAGGGATTCCACTGAGAGCGATCCCGGAATAGCGATAGAGCTGCTGGTTAATGGGGATCAGTTTGGTTGCAATCGCATCGCTTCGTTACAGCGATGCGTAGTTCAGCTGATACCAGATGTTAGACACCCTAGAAGTAGCGATCGCTTGGGGATATGGTTGAGTGGAGATCGAGTAGCAACTCCTGAGTGATAGGTTCGTTTCCATTCATTGGATCAATCCGATCACAGTTAGACAAGTTTAGACAGGGATTTATGTAGCTCTGGCAGGTGGTTTCTCACCCTCTGTCAGAGCTTTTATACTCTCTAACCTGATTGATTGGCTAAACATAACCAAATTGGGGTTGATTGGATAAGAGCAATACCAAATCCGACTAGTCATGCTCCCGATATAGTTTCTGTGAAATGCTTGCTCAGCAAATATTTCACAGAAACTATAAATAGTTTGTCTGATCCGGATTGAGTCCGAGACGATCGCACACGCAAGGAGGGGTGATATGGCAACACGGTTGGGGATCATTGGCGGTGGTGTCATGGGAGAAGCGTTACTCTCCCGACTGATCGCTCAAGGTATCTATGGAGCCGATGCGATCTGGGTGGGAGAGCCGACGGCTGCGCGGTGCGACCTGCTGCGACAAACCTATGGTGTAACGGCGATCGCCGATAACCAGGCTGTTTTGGATGCCTCGGATGTTGTCCTTCTGGCTGTCAAGCCGCAGATCTTTCCAGCCGTGGCGGCGGCGCTGTCTCCTCAGAATCCGCAACAATTAGTCATGTCGATTATGGCGGGGGTGCCGCTGCAAACGCTGGAAGCCCATTTTGACGGGCAACCCATGATCCGTGCCATGCCCAATACGCCTGCGACAGTCGGAGCTGGGATGACAGCGATCGCCCCAGGTGCCCATGCTATGGCTGAGCATCTGGATGTCGCGCAGCAGCTGTTTGCCGCTGTTGGTGATGTCGTGCAGGTGCCCGAATCAATGATGGATGCTGTCACGGGTGTTTCTGGTTCAGGGCCAGCTTTTGTGGCCTTGGTGGTAGAAGCGCTGGCGGATGGCGGCGTGGCAGCCGGTTTACCGAGGGCGATCGCCCAACGCCTTGCCGTACAAACAGTGCGCGGCACGGCGGAGCTGATACAAGCCACCGATCTGCATCCAGCGGTGCTGAAAGACCGGGTGACGAGTCCGGGGGGGACCACAATCGCTGGAGTGGCTGCTCTGGAGAAGGCTGGTTTGCGCCATGCCCTGATCGAGGCTGTAAAAGCAGCCTATAGGCGATCGCAAGAACTGGGTAAGGTGAAGGACTAGACAGTAGAGATGGATTTAAGCGTATGATTGGCTTGATCCAAGCGTTTTCTAAGAATCACCACGAAGTACAGGACAAAAAGTTGGCATTCGCTACAGCCCTTGACTCTAGGTGATTCGGATACAGTTCGCATCACCCGGCACCAAGAACGGCCTTCAGGGAGAAGCCAGTTTTGCGTAAATTCTGTATGGTTAAGCTATTGCGAATGATTCTGATTAGCTGTGCTGTAATTTCTTCGTGCCCTGTCCTTATTGACTAGATGTAGCCAGGCGAAAATTGCGTTTCGTGAATAATGCCTGAAGCAACGTAGAGTCTTGTTGCAAGAGAATGCTGAGTGAAAAGCACTTGGGTTAAGATCTGGTTAAAAGAAGAGAAAGATCTGGCTAAGAATGGACAAAAAATTTTTGATGGAGGGCGTATATTAACTTCTGGTTGTTGAATTAGAGCCAGGCTATATGCTCCAGGCTATGTGTCAATGAAGGTTTGGCGTTCTAGTCCAAGGGACTTGGTGAGCACGAATCAGTTCAATGGGAGGGTAAATTAATGGATCAAGCACTTCAATCTTTGCTCTATGGATATGCTTCTTATCGGCATTCCGATCAGCCTGAACATCGCCTGTTCAATCGAATGCTGCAGCATTTTGCCCAGCGCGTAACATATCTTTGTAGTCTGCATAGCAACGGTAAGCTGTCAGCGGATGATTTTATTGGCGCTGTAGACGCGATGTGGGAAGAAATTGAGCGTTGTAAAGCGCAGCTTGATCAACTATCACAGGAGTCGTGCGGATGAATGAAGGCGATATTGTTCGCCTCAAGCAACCGATCCGCCCCGCATTGAATACGGCCAGATTTTACCTCTATGGCATTGTAATCAAGGTCTTGGTTGCGGAGCCTGATGCGATCGCTCAGCCTGCCAAGACAGAGGTGTTGGTGTATCTTTATGACCCTCGCCTCAATGAGATTTATGCTGATGAGCAGGGGGTTCAGGCTATTTATTCTTTTAAGAAGGATGAGCTAGAGGTAGATTAATCCCGCCTACGGCACACAGACTTAGATCTTACGCATGGAGCACGAAAAAGCAAAGGAATTTGGTGATTTTTGGGGGGCGCGCCCCTCAAAAATCACCAAACTGCGTCAGTCCTAAACCTTTTGGGTTTTCTGTTGTTGCTGTGAGCAGAATCGCCCACAGCAACAACAGAATTCCACTAAATCTGGACTCACAAAACTATAGTGCTATGCGCGTTGGTTAAGTATGGTTGTGTGTGGGTGCGTCGCGCCCACACACAACCAACTCTGTACTTGGTGAGGTTGCACACCGCTATATTTGTATTTTTTGTGGAATGCTTGTGGAGTAGATATTCCACAAAGACATATCGAGGTTGGCTAGTCGAACTCTGAAGATATCAAGCTCACGTAAAACTTACGTGAGCCTTCTCCAAGAGGGTTTCTGATCGTAACGAGCAACGTTGGAAGACGGAAATAAGTGCGATAGTAAAATTTCCTCCCAGATGTTTAACCATGCCCATCAATTGATGGGTCGTGTTTTAGATAGGCGATCGCCCGATTAGATGAGTCGCGTGAGCGTATGGAGGATGAAGGCTGCATCGCCGTGTTGCTTTGGAATTGCTTAGCTTTTGGGCTGTGAGACGGGCAGCTAGCGGTGGTATGCTCTAGCGGGCTCTCCGGGAGGCGATTGCTCCTTGGTGTAATACGGACTCCCCTCTCTTTAGCATTGTGGATATGAATATTACTCAGCTTGCAATTCAGATTGTTGTGGCTATTGTGGCAGCGGGGATTGCCAACATCTTGGTGCCACGTCGAATCCCGGGTCGTTTACCTGGGTTGGTGATCATTGGCTTGGTTGGTGTGTGGGTGGGTGAATGGGGATTTCGCCTCATGCAGCAGCGCTTCAATATTTACTGGCCCATCCTGTCCTGGGATATCCAGGGCGTGCAGATTATTCCCGCCATCCTGGGTTCGGCGATTGTGCTGTATTTGGTGACGCTGCTCATCAAACTAACGCGCTTTTGATGAGGGCCAGCACGCGAAGAAGATTTCAGCAATTCTCGTGGAAGGGCAGGTTGCATCTGTCCTCCCAAAGGCTTTTGATGTTTTGTAGCCTTACGCATTGGGATTAAGGAGAATTCCAGCTCAGCATTTACCCATTAATACCAATTCTACGAAAACCAAAACCAGATTATTTTTTGAAAGCCGCGCAGTGCGCGGCTTTCAAAAAATAATCTGGTTTTGGTTTTCGT
>JBCBSJ010000126.1:0-12734 GCA_039819245.1 Cyanobacteria bacterium J06638_20 | reverse complement strand
TCCTGGGTGATCAGCGGCTCTGGCTGGTGCCGATTGTCCAGCAAAATGAAGTCGTTTCCCAACCCGTGGTATTTCCGAAAGGCAATGCCCATGCCTGCAACCCTCCTGGATGTGATGTGCTTTGCCTATTATCCTCTTTTCTCCGCAATCACTTGCAAGTCGGCAAAGTCTTCGGCATCCTGTGGCGGAATCAGTGCCACATCGACGAGGGTAAACCCAGCTTGCATGACCTCCTTGAGAATGTCGTTTGAGGTGCCAATGTAGCGGGTCGCAAGATCACCATGCATCAAGCAGCGTGATTCGGGATCAAACGTTTTCTGGAGGCGGATTGTTTCGGGCACATCGTTACACATGGAGCGAAGGGTGAGAATGCCTCCCACCCGCAGTACGCGATGGGCTGCTTGTAAGAACCGAGCGCGATCGCCCCCAATGATGCAATGAAAACAGCGTCCATCCAGCACAATATCGAAAGATGCATCAGCTAGGTCAGCCAATGTCAGCACATCCATGACCTGAAAGGTGACGTCCAGGTTCTCGGCAACGGCGTTTTCCTGCGCCCAGGCGATCGCCGTCGGCGCGATATCAACCCCCGTGACGTCATAGCCTTGTTGTGCCAGGTAGAGACTGACATGGCCTGCACCACAGCCAACATCCAAGAGAACTCCCTGGGGAGGAAAAGTCGGTCGTGTGCTCAGCGGTTGCCAGGTTTGGATAATATCTTCGGCGATCTTGTCACGAGCAATCCAGCCCATGTAGGTTGGATCCCCTCGGCGTCGTTGGTATACATCGTCGTGGAGCCGATAGTTGGTTCTCATGGTTAAAATGCTTTGAAGATTATGGGACGAACAGGAAAAGTCACGTTAGCTTTGAAGAGGGGACGGCCTGACACAGGTTCGACAGAAATCTTTGGATAACCTCTAGCATCGGTCGGATGGGCGATCGCCCGCCCCATCCTTCTGTGTATGCTGACCTCATGTCCCGTAACAACAGTTCAGCCCGTACCAGAACGACCGAAAACCCATTCAGAGCGAACGGAAACTATTATGAGCACCGAATTAGAAACAGGACTACCGAGTGTCCGCCAAATTCAAACCCTGACGCGCGACGAACAGGAAGTCGAACTAAAGCTCATTACAAATGACCTGATTACGGGCAAAATTCGCTGGCAAGACAATCATTGCATTTGCGTTGTTGATCACTATGATCAGCCGACGATTGTTTGGCGGACAGCGATCGTTTACCTAAAGCCTAAAAGCATTTAATCCCACTTACACCTGAAGTTTGGATAGTTCGTGTGGGGAACCACCCAGACGGCAAGCTCTTTATCGCTAGCCGATTGCCTTGAAACAAGTTTAGGCAATCGTTACGGTGCCTTTCTCAACCAGTTCTGGTGCTGCAACCTGGAGGTATTCAAAAAAGGTGTTGGCCACAACCGACAGTTGCTTACCCGCCAGATGCACGGCATACCACTGCCGCTGAATGGGGAAACCCTGCACATCCAGCATTGTCAGCTCACTGTTGGAGCCTTCGGGTGTAAGGGTATGGCGAGACAGAACGGAGATGCCGAGTCCTCCGGCGATCGCCTGCTTAATTGCTTCATTGCTACCTAGTTCCAGGCGAACCTTCACATCCAGATCATGCTCATCCAACAACTTTTGGAAGGCTCGCCGCGTACCCGAGCCCGATTCCCTCATAATGAAGGTTTCTTCGCAGAGCCGCGTGAGGGGAATATCCTTATGTCCAGCTAGGGGATGGTCATGACGGGCAATCACGACCAAGGGATTGTCGAGAAATGGATGTGCCTTGATGTCGAGGTTGCTGGGCAACTGGCTCATCACGTAGAGGTCATCTTGGTTGTTGGTGAGGCGATCGATGACGCGCTCGTGGTTCGTAACAATGAGAGAAACATCGACCCCAGGGTATTTCTGACAAAACGGGCCTAACAAGCGTGGCAAAAAATACTTGGCTGTGGTGATAACGGCTAAGCGTAACTTGCCCTGCTTCATGCCCTTGAGATCGGCAACGGTCATCTCAAGCTGCTCCAGCTGATGAAAAATCTCTTTACAGGTGGTGAAGAGCTCTCGTCCTGCATCGGTTAGATAGAGGCGCTTCCCAACCTGCTCAAACAAGGGTAATCCGATAGACTTGGTCAACTGCTTGACCTGCATCGACACAGTCGGCTGCGTTAGATACAGCTCTTCAGCGGCACGGGTGAAGCTACCGTGACGAGCCGTGGCCTCAAATACTTTGAATTGATGAAGCGTAGCGTGTATCAAGGGAATTCTCCTAACGGCATAAATAAATCTGCGGACATAGAAGAAATTCTATCACGCGCATACGAACAAGTGATTTTTTTCTATGGATTTTGCCGTTACGATGAAACCAATGGCAACTATGTACGTTCCCTTCCAGTGGGCGTCATACTCGTATCGATTAGCATGGTTTTGCTTGGTTAGGCGAGTATGGCGCTTTTTTCGTGGCATCGTTTCAATCATACGCAGGCTCACGGGAACGCAAAGGTGAATTTTTCTATCGTTGTTATAGACCAAAGCATAGCCATCTCATGATGGCTATGCTTTCAGGATGTTATTCAATTTTTGTGGTGAAAAAGGTAACCTTCTACGCAAGCATTTGTCCTAGAACAAACTAATTTCTCAATGAGATTGTATGGAGTGATAACGCTATAGCTAGGATTCTTGCAAAGACATCTAATGCCTTGTGTTGAACGAGGACTTGGGAACCCTGCGCGGAGGTTAATGCAAACTCCCGACTATATCTAGCTTTACAGGTTCTAGCATTGACGCATTCATGCAGTACGAGAAAGGTATTAAGCCTACGAATCTACTGAGACTTAACAGCGTTTCCGTCCTAGCAACTCGTCCCATGAAGTGAGTGTGACGAATTGCCCCGAAATTAAACTGTTTCCTCCAAACGAACGGTGGTTGCTTTTGAAGTGGTCTAGCAGCATTCAATCTGAATCAATCAAGGGACTTTCTTTTATCTAAGATAGTTGATTTGGAGTTTGATGAAAGGTGAGAGGATATGAAGTTACTCACCAAACGCTCGTTTGAACTCCCATGTGAATAGGCTAGAAAGTGTTCATTGATGTTGTTGAATACTACAAATGAACGAGATAGATGCAATATGGTACTCTTTTGTCTCTTTGCAATGAGCGCATAATTTAGTCGCTCAATCCACAGAGAAGCTACCTAATTAATCCTTCTCACGCATCATACAGAAACCAAACCTTGATCTAATATTGAACTATTTGGAGTGTTAACGCTGTAGCTAAGGGTCTTAAAAAGAGGATTGCGTATCTCTAAATGACTTTAAGATCCTGAGCGCGGAGGTTAATACAAACTCCCGATTTTATTCAAACGTTGTTCCTGCAACCTGCGTAGAAAACTCATTCAGCCTACAAATCTAATGAAATTGAATTTGATGGCTGACTCGTTCTATCAATTCGTCACATGAAGTGAATGTTCCGAATTAAACCGTTTCCTCCAAACTAAACTGTGGCTTGTCTTGAGTGGTTTGGCAGCACTCAGACTCGTCAACCAAGGAACTTTCTTTATCTTTAGGAATTACAACTCGGAGTTTAGCGAAAGGTGAAAGGATTAATGAAGTGGCTCACCTAACAAATTGAACTCCCGTTTGACCAGCTTAGAAAGTATTCGCTGAACCTGTTGAGTGCTGTAACGTTACGAGACAGATGTAATGTGACAGCGCTTTTACCTCTTGTAGTGAATGTGTGAACTTGGCTGTTTTATCTGCCAGGGAAGCTGTTCGCTTCAATTACTAATATAGACGATTTCAAGAGAAGGGCAATAGGCTGAAAATAAAGTTAATCATCAGGTGAGTACGCGCTCGGATGATTGGCAAAGAGCCGAGATTGTAGATACTTCAAACGCATATATAGACAATTTTTGGGTTCTATTAACCCTAGTTTGAATAGAAAAAGAATCTTTGAAGATGTTGCTATAGGAGGGTTTGGCAGGTATTTTGTCAGTGTTTCTGAGGCTTCCTATGTTTGTCAAGATATCTTGCGATCGCCCGTATAACTTGCCCTTCAGTACTCTTCCATACAAAAAACCCTGCTTAAATAAATAGGCAGGGTTTTTCCGCAAAGTAACTTTTACGTGTCACTTAAGTACACGTAAAAGATTAGAAAAGGTTGTAAATTCTTTCATGTTTATCTCGTTTTCTACTATTAGAAAACAAATGCTTCGTTCTTGATTTGATTATAACTTAAACCAGAAATTTCAGGAGGGAGAGAATGATCGTCTCTCTGTTCTCCACTGTCTAGGATTTAGAAAGTCAGCCTTTAAAGAGTAAGAGTGCTTAAAAAAGAGCGAAAGATCAGCTATCTTGCAGAGCGGATTAGCGCTTGAAATATGTTTGAGAAAAAAGAAAATTAAAAGTTCCTAGACGGTGCCTCGTTGAAGAGTGATTGAGGCTATCCACTTATCCTAAGCCTTAGGTTCCGTCTGGACGTGACGAACTACACTAAAGTTTACTTGCCCTTAACCTGCATGAACGCGTGGTTATCGTCATAGATGGTGTTGGGAATGTATTGGATGGCTCTGAAAATATGGCGGAAAGCAGTGGGGAAAGGAGCCGGGGTGGAAAACAGGATGTCACAATAGTGAGCATGGATTTGCAGTGCGGGTGGGTAAAGGCCGTTGGCAAAGGTTGCTTTAGAAGGAGTCTCTCGGCGGTTTGGTGCATCGATCGCCATTGCCGACATTACGTTTGAGGTGCCCGATGGCGAGTTTTGGGTGCTCGTTGGGCCATCGGGGTGCGGCAAGTCGACGATCTTACGCACGATTGCTGGGTTGGAGCAAGCCACCGAGGGGCAGATCTTCATTGGCGATCGCCAGGTCAACGGTATTCCAGCGCGGCAGCGGGATGTGGCGATGGTGTTCCAGAACTATGCCCTTTATCCCCACATGACGGTGGCCGAGAACCTCGCCTTCGGTTTGAAGATGCGGCAGGCGGATCAGAGCATGATTCACGATCGCATCGAAACAGTTGCCCAATCACTTAACATTGCCCATCTGCTGGATCGCAAGCCCCGACAGCTCTCGGGCGGACAACAGCAGCGGGTAGCATTGGGACGGGCGATCGCCCGCGAACCCCAAGTCTTTTTGCTAGATGAGCCGCTGTCGAATTTGGATGCCCAACTGCGGGATGATACTCGCGCTGAGCTGAAGCAGTTGCACCAAAATGTGGGCATCACGACGATTTATGTGACCCACGACCAGGTCGAAGCGATGACCTTGGCCGACAAGATTGTGGTGCTCGATCGAGGGCACATCCAACAAATTGGCAAACCCCAGGCCATTTATGCCGACCCTGCGAACCAAATGGTGGCGTCCTTCATGGGCAATCCGCCCATGAACCTGATCTACAGCACCTATGAGGCGGGCAAGTTTTCCATCGGAGGGCAGACGCTTCCATGTCCCGAACGGCTACAGGCTGTGGTGCGATCGCATCCCAGTCCACGCTACACCCTCGGCATTCGCCCGGAACAGGTACAGGTTGTGGCCGAAACGGAGGCGTTTCATCTCAAAAGCGTGGTGACGTTGGTCGAACCGTTGGGTCGAGAAACCCTGGTGAAGGTGGAGTTACCCAGTGCCTCTGGCGCAACGACACCGGTTCTCAACCTGATTGCGCCTGCTGCCTTTGCGCTGCATCCGGGCGATTGCCTCTTCCTCTGCTTCGACCTGGATCAGCTTTTCCTGTTTGATGCTGGGTCTGGCGATCGCCTCGCTTGAGCCGAGATTATTGTCCCCAGAGCGTTTGGTTCCGATCTAAATTGGCTGGATAGTCGCCAGTATGGACTTCGGAGCGAATCTCGTCGCGATCGCCCCAGGCCACCAATTCAATGTAAGTGCGACCTGTGCGTAAAAGGGCTCCACTGGCATCGTAGAGTTCCAGCCAACCATCATCGCCATCGGTGGCAGCACGAACGGCATATACCAGGCCGTTTTCAAATGTCAGGGGTTCGAGGTCTACCGTGCCACGATCGCGCTCCGCCACATTTTCTTGATAATACTGATAGGCGTCTTGAACTGCGTCGGGTAGCGTCGCGGTTGTGGGTATCGTTGCTGTCATGGCGGCGAGGGGCATTGGTGTCGCATCCATTGCCGTATCTTCGAGATAGGCACGATAGCGCTCTTTCCAGTAGTCCTGCATTGTTGTCGCAATGCGATCGCACACCTTGGTTGCCCAGTCACTCATTGGATTTCTCCCCCCTTGTGCTTTGTCTTTATTCTGGACAATTTTGCTGCCGATTTTTGCTGCCGATGGGGGCGATCGCTATCCTGAAACGATAGGTCGGCAGCAGAAAGCCACAGGCTAAAATCCAAAATCGTAGCCCCTCTGGGGCGGCTGAACCAACGACTGAGTTCACGACGAAGTCTATAATCCAAATTTGCCGAGAGCCGATTGGGTATTTCAGGGAGTCAACGAGATCGATGGTGCAGGTAGCATTTGAAGCTTTGGTGGAAGCGGTGCGAGAGGGCGATCGCCTCCTCAGTTTTCCGACGGATACGGTGCCTGCCCTAGCAAGCCGTCCGGATGTGGCAGAGCTAATCTATGTTGCCAAGCAACGCGACCAAACCAAGCCGCTGATTTTGATGGGGAGCGATCTGGTGGATTTGTTGCCCTATGTGCAGGGTACCGACGCGGAACTCGGGATTTGGCAGCGAGTAACGGATCAATATTGGCCGGGTGCGTTGACCTTGGTGTTGCCCGCGAGCGATCGCCTGCCCAAAGCGATAAACCCGACCGACCCCTCTACAATCGGCATTCGGGTACCCAATCGGGCGATCGCGCGCCATTTGTTGAGCCAAACTGGGCCTCTGGCGACTACCAGCATCAACCGTTCCGGCGAGCCACCGCTACAAACCATCGACGAAATCAATGCTGCATTTCCTCAGGTCTGCACCTTCATTTCGGCTGAACTCGAAGCCCTCGAAGCCTCCCTGCCGAAAGATTTGGGAGCCAAATCTGCCAACTCTGGCGTCCCCTCAACGGTGGTGAAGTGGACGAAACAGGGCTGGCGTATTATTCGCCTGGGGAGCATCGATTTGCCACCTGATGCAGGGCTGCATTGAACCTACCCCAAGTTTTTAGGGCTGATGGACGCGATGAATTTGTTTTCTGCATTCTGGCGAAAAACTCAACGCATTTAATCAGAATTGACGAAGAATTGGCTCAATTCTGTTGGTGTTAGTTTGACCGATGATGTGGGAACAGTAGGCTCGAGCATAGTGCGTTTTGCTACGAATCACTTGGTATTTATAACCACACAAGTCATTGCTGCAAGGCGGCAGCCATCAAAGACAACTGTTTATTTATATTTATAGCTTGAAACGTAAAACTAGAGTTTGAGCCTTCAGGCTTGGTTCCAATACTTGCTTGAGTAATTGATAGAAGGAAATCTGAGGATATGGTGCGTGCTGTTGCTTCCGGTGATACCACTCAAACCTCCAGTGTATTGTGGGGGCTAACGGAATCTACATCGATTCGTGTGATTTATGGAACCGATCCATCCCTCTCAGATGGGATTGAACAGTCTATAAGTTCATTGAATGATCCGCTGCTTCCTGTCAAATTTGGAATCAATAATCTCACACCAGGAACACAGTATTACTATCGCTTTGTTGATGGGAATGATGCTACGAAAGAGGGTACTTTTCGTACGGCTGCTCCAGATGGAACCCGAGCTGGTTTGCGATTTGGGGTATCTGGCAGTTGGCGAGGGGATCTGGCACCCTATCCGGCGATCGCCAATGCCGACGAGCGCGATCTAGATTTCTTCATGCTGCATGGCGATACCGTTTATGCGGGTGTTCCTTCCCCGGCGGTTCCCAAAGCTCAGGCCGAGACCCTAGAAGACTATCGATTGAAGCATCGTGAAGTCTACGCCCAAGAGCGCTATGGCCTCAATACATTTGGCGATCTGCGAGCCTCCACTTCAGTACTCGCGACCATTGATGACCATGATGTGATCAACGACTTCTCTGGCGGCGCATCAGCCAGCTCCGATAATCGTTTCCCTGAAACCACAGGGTTAATCAATGATACCGATCTCTATGAGAACGGCTTGCAGGCATTTGTGGAATACAACCCCATTCGGGAGACCTTTTATGGGAATACGGGAGATGACCGCACTGCGAATGAGCGCCAGCTTTATCGCTCCAATACCTATGGTGATGATGCCGCTGTATTCGTCCTGGATAACCATTCATTCCGCGACATAGCTCTGCCGGAGCCGAATGTGGCCGATTTAGTGGATCAGTCTCCGGAAGATGCGATCGTTGTTGCTCAGTACTTGTCTCAAACCTTTAACCCCACCCGCACATTATTGGGTGAGGTGCAGTTGGAGGATCTCAAGCGTGATCTGCTCCAAGCAGAGCAAGATGGGCTGACCTGGAAGTTCATTATGCTGCCAGAGCCGATTCAAAATCTGGGGCTTCAGGGGTCTGCCGATCGCTATGAAGGCTATGCTGCTGAACGTGCCGAGATCCTGGCGTTCATCACCGAAAACGATATTGATAATGTGGTGTTCGTTGCGTCTGACACCAATGGCACCCTGGTCAACAACCTGACCTATCAAACGGCGGCTGGAACACCACAGATTGCGACCAGCGCCTTTGAAATCACCACCGGATCTGTGGCATTTAGCCCACCCTTTGGGCCATTTTCTGTGAATGTTGCTGCTGCTAATGGTCTGGTCGATTCGGCTTTCCTTAATACTTACAATGCGCTACCCGTTGCTCCTGATCCAATAGACGGTGCATCTCCGAACGATAAGGATGACGCGCTTGAGTTGGTGATTAATGAACAACTTCAACCCCTTGGCTATGACCCTTTGGGCTTGGACAACAACCTGCCCATTGCCGATGGATTAATCAATGCAAGCTTGCTGCAAGGAGATTACGTTGCGGTACATACCTATGGCTGGACGGAGTTTGAGATTGATCCAGTGACGCAGGTTCTCAGAGTCACGACCTACGGCATCGATCCCTATGAGCCGGACGATGTGGCAACCGAACAAGCTGCTAATGCCGCGGGTGTGTTGAACCGTACCCCACGCATCGTGAGTCAGTTTGAGGTCACCCCGCAGTTTGATAATGCTGGTGGGGATGGCGATGGAGACGGTGACGGTGATGGCGATGGTGACGGTGATGGCGATGGTGACGGTGATGGACCCACCCCCTTCGACGATGTCCTTGTCGGAACTGCTGGGGATGACGTTATCTTTGCTCTGGCTGGGAATGACCGAGTCAGTGGCTTGGCTGGGAGCGATCGCCTTGCTGGGGACGAAGGTAATGACACCCTGCTTGGCGGCGAGGGCAACGACCGTATCCTTGGTGGAGCAGGCAACGATACTACTGTTGGGGGTGTGGGGAACGATCGCCTCTTAGGCGGCAATGGCAGCGATCGCCTGTCTGGCAATGCAGGCAATGATCGCATGGCAGGCGGGAATGGTGCCGACAACCTAGTGGGCGGCGTCGGCAACGACACGATGGTCGGTGGTGCTGGGAATGATCGCCTCCTAGCAGCTGGTGGCAATGACCTGATGCGCGGCAACCTGGGCAATGATCGGCTCAATGGTGGCGCGGGGAACGATCGCCTCTTCGGTGGGCCGGGGAACGATCGTCTCAATGGCCAGGGTGGTGATGATGTGTTGCGGGGTGGCACCGGGCGAGATGTGCTGCGGGGTGGCGCCGGGAACGATCGCCTCATTGGCGAAATCGGTAACGACTTGATTGTGACGGGGGATGGGCGCGATCGCGTCACCGTCCGACGTGGTCATGGCCTCGACCGGGTACGAGACTTTGAAGATGGCTTAGACAAGATCCGGCTAGCTGGCATTGCGTTTGGGCAAATCTCCATCCGTCAGCAAAACAACGATGTGCTGATCGCAACGGCAAACGAGCGCCTGCTCCTGTTGCAAGGAACCAGAGCGCAGGATATTACCCAGGCGGACTTTGTCTGATGCCAATTGAGGCAAGCTATCGGTAGTCAAAAGGCAGGTCAGACAACTGACCTGCCTTTCATTGAGTTGCTAACTGTAGGTGACAAGGGGCGATCGCCCCTCATCCATGCCCGAGGTGTGCCTTTGGGGTTATCGATCGACCGACCCCATAATGACGTCGATGCTGCCTAGAATGGCGACAATGTCGGCTACCTTCACCCCTTTCAGGAGGTGGGGCAATACCTGCAAGTTGTTGAAATCAGCCGCACGAATCTTGAAACGCCAGGGAAAGACGCTGTTGTCGCCAATTACATAAATTCCCAGCTCACCCTTGCCACTTTCAACCCGGACGTAGTTTTCGCCTTCGGGAATCTTGAAGGTAGGTGACAGCTTCTTGCCGATGAACTGATAATCAAACTCATTCCACTCTGACTTGGGGCCACCCGCCATCCGCTGGGCTTCCAGGTTTTCATAGGGGCCACCGGGTAAACCTTTGAGCGCTTGGCGAAGAATCTTGACGGACTCGCGCATTTCCCGAATCCGAACCACGTAGCGGGCATAGCAATCGCCAGCGGTTTCCCACTGCACATCCCAATCAAAGTCGTCGTAGCACTCGTAGTGATCGACTTTTCGCAAATCCCACTTCACGCCCGATGCCCGCAGCATGGGTCCTGATAAGGCCCAGTTAAGCGCCTGATCGCGGGTAACTGTCCCGACCCCTTCAACCCGCCGTCGGAAAATGGGGTTATTGGTAATCAGTTTTTCGTATTCATCGATCTTGGGTTCGAAGTAGTCGCAGAAGTCTTCGCACTTATCCACCCAGCCGTAGGGCAAATCGACAGCGACACCGCCCATCCGCCAATAGTTGTTGTTGACCATACGGTAGCCTGTTGCAGCTTCCCACAGGTCGTAGATCATTTCCCGCTCACGGAAGATATAGAAGAAGGGAGTTTGTGCGCCCACGTCGGCTAAGAATGGCCCTAACCACAGGAGGTGGTTGGCGATACGGTTCAGCTCCAGCATGATGACGCGGATGTAGCTGGCTCGCTTGGGGACGGGAATGTCGGCAAGCTGCTCGATCGCATTCACCACAACCGCTTCGTTGAACATCCCAGCCGCATAGTCCCAACGGCTGACGTAGGGGATGTACATCACTGGCGTGCGACTTTCAGCAATCTTTTCCATTCCCCGATGCAGATAACCGATGACGGGCTCGCAGTCGACGACGTTCTCACCGTCGAGGGTCACAATCAGTCGCAGAACCCCATGCATGGAGGGGTGATGCGGACCCATATTGATGACCATCGGTTCGGTCTTGGTTTCGAGCATCGGCATAAGGTTGGTTCTCCTCTCTGCAAAGCTTCTGCGGCAATGAATGGGGAATAGGTTTCTGGTAAACCCTGAAGGGAATCATGAGCTAAAACAGGCGATCGCTCGCTCCCTGGAAGAATCCCTACCCTTGATTATGAAGGATTATGGCGATTTCTGTTGGTGAAGTCTGTCAGGGAGCTATTTCAATTCATTTGTCTATGTATAAGCTATGCTTCATAGATTTGAGTTTATCCTGGTTGAGGTGCTGTGGGGCGATCGCTCCCAACCTACGCTATACACTCAATCGTTGGTTTGGCTTAACTATACAGATCAGCCAGACCAGCTCAATTTCTCTGCTTGTAACCGGCCTCTAGGAAGTGGCCTGCTAGACCTAGACCTAGACCTAGACCTAGACCACGCTGATTTGGAGGAAGGTATCCAAATCGACAAAGGAACCCGCATAGGTCACGGTCGGTGTGTCGTAACCTTTGAGGTTGACCGTGTGCTGTTCAAACAAGTTGGGATTGGATAGCGTGGTCATCAAATATTCGTAGGTGGTTTCGCCCAAGGCGACATCGACGCCAATTTGTTTCGTGGCTGATTCGAGCCGGAAGGCTGCGTTGACCGTGTCGCCCAGTGCGGTATAGTCGGGGCGATCGCCCGTTCCCGTGTTGCCCACCATGGCATAGCCTGTGTTGAGGCCAGCACCGACCCGAAGCGGGAATGGCAGAGGATAGCGCTCATGCAGCTTACTTGTCATTTTGTGCAAGTCCCGGAGGGCGCGGGCAATCTGGATCATTTCCTCCTGATCGACTCCCTGGGCACCATGGATCCACACTGCCATGATGGCATCGCCAATATATTTGTCGACCCAACTGCCATATTCCCGAATAATATCTCCGGCGCAGCGAAACCAGGTACCAATAGCTTCCGATAGGATCTTTTCGTCGATCTGCCGCGTCATCACTGTAAAGTCGCGGATATCCACGACCAAGACAGAGATGAGACGGCGGACATGCAGAGTCGCCGTGGCGGTGAACTCCTGAGAATCAACGCCACCGCCCATTGAAGAGTCGGTTCCCCCTGTCGGCATTTCGGGCGAATAAAACTCGAGTTCCGTTTGACCAAAGGTAAGGCGATCGCCGTTGTGCAAGGTAACGGGCACACTCACCCGCCGCCCATTGACAAATGAACCATTCCGGCTTCCTAAATCAATGAGATAAAACTCCCCCGTCTCCATGCGCTGTAGCATTGCATGGTTACGAGAGATCCACCGATCGGGTAAGACGAAGTTGTTGTCATCTCCTCGACCAACGGTCCAGCAATTGTTGCTCGTCAAGGAGAGATAACGATTTCCCGACTCAGTTCTTAGGATTAAGTGAGGAACAGGTTGTGAAACCACTGCGAACCATGAAATCGCCAGTTACAGCTA
>JBCBSJ010000125.1:0-12779 GCA_039819245.1 Cyanobacteria bacterium J06638_20 | reverse complement strand
GCAACGAGTTGAGCAATTTCGACAACAGATTAATGCCGATCCCCTTGCCCTAGCTGACCGCCTGTGGGTGAAAAATCACCTTGACTCCCAAGAAGAAAAACTACGGGTCTCAACTTAGACGGGGTTTAAAAGAACAGATCTGAAGCCACCAAATTGAGATAGACTGCACAGTCAATTCTGGTTCTTGATGGGTGCACAAGGGAACGAAATAGGGAAGAGATATCTGTTTATCTCTCGCTATTCGTCTCACACTGAAACTTCTGGGTTTAACTTGCGTCTAAACCTTTATAAGTTTCCACCTTCGCGAAATAGGCAATTGAGAATCAGGGTTGCCAGCCCTGTCGTCAGGGGCGTTTGTCTACAGTCAAGACAGATTTGCTCTGGCCACTTGGGCATGGTTTCTCTAATAGCTTGCATTGCTGTACTAACTTGCCCCCTGCGCTACAGAGATTGGCCACGGGTATTGGATTGGTTACAAATCGGCACTATAGTATCTAAATGATCTCAATTTCCAAAAGTCTACGGATGGCGAGAATGCCGGGTGGAAGGAATTGGTTAAGCGCTTACCAATGATTCATGAATCGGGGATTGCAAATCCATTTGGACATCACTCACACATCAGGACACAGAGCAGCATGAAACTAGTACGTTGGTTGCGCCTCTCAACTCTCACAGCAATCAGCCTGAGCATTGGCGGACTGGGCTTTGGATTAACCGCTTTTCAACCTGCGGCGATCGCCACTACTTTCGATAACGCCGAAGTCAATCAGGATCGCTTCATTCTATTGGCAACGGAAGGCGGAAGCCGGCTAACCATTCTTGAACAAATTAGCAATGCACGGGCTTGTTGGGATCAAACCGGAGGCGAAGTTGACCCCCTCCTATTGAACTTTGACTTTACTGGCATTTGTGGTCGTGCCAGTGATCTGAATGGTTACTCCATTCGGGTTGATAACCAAGACTTGGGGTTGCAGTATCGGCTTGAAGTTGCAACGGAAGGCGATTCGATGGTGCTGTATGCCCGTCCTCGTCGCGGTGGGCAGCGCCTCGAAGTGGGTCGTACCCGTGGCGTTCCTCAGGAATTTGGCGAAATTGAACTCAACCCCGGCTGGCGCATTACCCGACGGGTTTACAACGGGCAAGCTCTTGGTCACTTGTATCTGACGAATGATCAAACCTTAACCGCACTGCAACAAGCATCGCCCTCTCGCCCGTCAACCTCCGTGGCCACTCGACCCACAACGCCATCGACTCGTAACTCTGGCGTCACCGCAGAACCCATCTCCGAAACGCCATCATCGCGGCCTCGCTACCGTCGTTACTCTCGCAGCGGCACACAACTTCCCACACCGGATGAGCCGATCGCTATCGATGTAGAAACCCCTTCGACGCGTCCAACGACTTCCAACCGTTCAGCGGTATCGGGTATTGATCTACCTGCGCCTCCCGGAGGTACAACCGTAGCGGTTGTTCCCGTCCCAAGCTTGCCTCCCACGCCCACAGGCCATCGTCCTCCTGGCGACCCGACCATTCCCGTCGTTCCCGTGACCCAAGACCTCTGGTTCTCTGAACCTCCGGTCTTTACCGGAACGCCCGGTGGTGGCTCCGAGCGATTGGCAGCGACTTTGGGCTTTAGCTACCGCGTCATCGTCAGCGATAGTAGCCCCGATGCCCAGCGCCGTATTCGTTCCATCGTTCCCGATGCATTCCGCACGGTGATTGATGGGGAAGTGGTCATGCAAGCGGGGCTATTCCGTGAGCCGAATGAAGCCAATACGCTGTTACAACAGCTGAACCAAGCGAACCTGCCCGCAACACTGATTCCGGTATTCTAAATGAGCCCGAAATCAGTTCAGGAGTTGAAAAACGCCTTCAGAACGGGTTCACCGTCTTAAATCTGGAACAAACCGTTCCTGTATCAGTCTCTTGAATCAGGAGTTAGCGACGCTAGCTCCTGATTTTTCATAGTTGTGCTTTGAGCACTCTTTGTTGCCCCTCAAGCGATGGAACCCAGAACTCAAGGATCTTTTGCAATCCTTTCGGTGGAGATCTTGCAAAAGATTCTTGGGTCGTGGGTTCTCCATAATCAGTACTACGGTGCCGTCAAACGAATTTGGAGAGAAGCCCCCATGATTGACGAGTTGAACGGCCGACGATCGCCAAACCCTCTACCCATGCGTTCCCACAAACCGTGGAATTACCTTGTGGGCGGAGCGATCGCCCTTTTGCTGACGGTTGTGATAGGCGAGGGGGCGATCGCCGCCTCCCTGTTGCACATTATTCAGAGCACTGAAAGCCAGCCGCCTGAGACCACTTACGAACAGGCTCAAACCATCTACATCCATCGCCGAGAGTCTGGATCTCGGCAACGGCAGCGAGGGGAACCGCTACGCCGTCCACCAGATGCAATTCCACCCAGCGCCACCGATGCCTGCATTACGCTCACGGCTATGGCAAACATTGCCTATCTGTGGGACTTGAGTTCTGAGCTCAGCGACGAGGTCGAAAGCCGACAGGTCGCGGTTTGCCGAGGACGAGAAACCGAGGAGCTTTCACAGGGCATTCCCCAATGGTCTAACCGTCGCACCATGCGGCTCGGGTCTAACTGGTACTACCCCAATGGGCGAGCGGCTCAGTTCAGCGACTATTGGAACTACCCTAACGGGCGATCGGTCAACTTTGGCAGCACTTGGAACTATCCCGACGGCAGCACCGCCCGCTTTAGCTCATCCTGGTACACTCCAGACGGTCAGCGTGTTTCGGAAGATGAATTGCTGGCGATCGCCTGTGCCGAAGTGGGCAGCCGTCGGTGTGCCGATCGCCTCGATGAGGTGCGCGGCGGTAGTGACTTTTGGTACACCTTGACCTTGATTCAACTCGCCTGGTTGGGCGAACAAATCGAGGAAGGGCGAATCGATCCGGACTAGGATCACGCTCTAGCAACGAAGGGCGCGACGATGAAAGGTAGTCCACCTTTGTAAACATAGGAAATCCGGGAGTTGAGAACCTGCGACAGCGCACGGTGGCGGCTTTCGTTTGACTAGCTATGGTTTCAATCGCTGGATTTCCTCTGTATCCAGTCCCAGCCCTCTGAAATTTGCTGTAGATTAAAACTCTAGATGGTTGCTACTTAGGGCATCTAGATTCTCGGGTCTAATGCCAAGGCAACCGCTATCCCTCCAACCTGCTCCAGCTTTCATTACCGTCATTCATTCTTCATCCCTCCATTACCCGGTGACTTCAGCCGAAATCCAAGCCCAAAAAGTAGACCTCCGGCGATCGCTCCTGCGGGCACGCCAGGGAATGCACCCCGACCTGTGGCGCGAAAAGAGCGATCGCCTCTGCCATCACCTCCAACAATGGCAACCCTTTCAGGAGGCTCGCACGGTATTAGCATTCTTCAGTGCGCGGCAAGAGCCAGATCTGATGCCGCTGTTCCAGTTACCAAAACGCTGGGCCTTTCCCCGTTGTGAAGACAAGGCGATGATTTGGCATGAGTGGTCCCCCCGCAGCCGCTATCCCTTGCAAACGGGCAGTTTTGGCATTAGCGAACCCCATCCACTCTCGCCAACCATCACGCCACAGCAGGTAGACGTGATTCTGGTACCAGCGATCGCCTGTGATGTGAAGGGCTATCGGCTGGGCTATGGCGGCGGCTACTACGATCGGATGCTGAGCAATCCGCTGTGGTCGGGCGTTCCCACGGTGGCTATTGTGTTTGAACTAGCCCGCCTTCCCAAACTGCCCCATGCACCTTGGGATCGGCGGTTAGCTAATATCTGCACCGAAGTGGGCATCTTCCCTAGTCGTCCCACTACACCGTCCCTGAAGATGTCTTAACGTTGTATTCTCCCGCTGTCCTCCCCTTGTCTTTGTCGCGACTATGTTGGCTCCTATCATTGGCATCACTACTGCTGGGCGAACGGAATCCGGGCATTATCAACTGCACCAGACCTACCTCTCGGCGGTGCGACAGGCGGGCGGCGTCCCAATTATGCTGGCTCCGGGGGAAGAACAATGCGATCGCCTGATTGCACATCTAGACGGCATCATCTTCACCGGGGGCGGCGACATCCATCCAGAGTGCTATGACGGCAAGCCTCACCCCACCATTGCCAAAATGGATCTGGAGCGCGATCGCTTTGAACTCGACTTAGCGCAACGAGCCATCCAGGCCGATCTCGCCGTCTTGGGCATCTGCCGAGGTATGCAGGTGCTGAGCATCGTCAGTGGAGCCATGCTCATTCCCCATGTCCCCGACACCTTTGGCACCACCGTCAACCATGTGGAGCAGCAGCAACCGGACGATCCGCCCACTCCTACGCGCCACACGGTCACCCTGGAACCAGGCAGTATCCTATCGTCCATCGTGGATCAGCGCGAAATCGAAGTAGTCTCCTGGCACCACCAAGCTGTGCCCACCGTCCCTCCTGACTGGCAAGTCGCTGCCCATGCCGCCGATGGCCTGATCGAAGCCGTCGAGCACATGGCTCATCCCTGGGCGATCGCCCTCCAATGGCACCCCGAACTCTCCGCCTCCAACGACCCCCACCAACAAGCTATCTTCCGCGCATTCGTTCACGCCGCCGCTAGCGTGCGATCGACGGTCTCCTCGTAATGGTTGATGAACTGTTAAACATTGAAGCGGAAAAGCATAACGTCGCCTTCTTGCACCACATATTCTTTTCCTTCGCTGCGAACCAAGCCTTTTTCTTTGGCGGCAGTCATTGAGCCATTGGTGACGAGGTCTTCGTAAGCGACGGTTTCAGCGCGGATGAAGCCGCGTTCAAAATCAGTGTGGATAACGCCTGCGGCTTGAGGCGCGACCATTCCAGCACGAATTGTCCAAGCACGAGTTTCCTTGGGGCCGGAGGTAAAGTAGGTACGCAGACCCAGCAGGTCGTAGGTGGCACGGATAAGGGATTGTAGCCCACCTTCAGAGACGCCGAGGGATTCCAGGAAGTCGGCGCGGTCTTCTTCGGGGAGTTCAATTAGCTCTGATTCCAACAGAGCCGAAATGACGATGTCCTTGGAGTTTTCTTCGGCGGCGATCGCGCTCACCTGTTCCACCCACTCATTGCCGCCAGCCAAATCATCCTCAGAAACATTGGTGGCGTAGATGACGGGTTTGCGGGTCAGCAGCCCCAGGGGCTTAATGATGGCTTCTTCCTCTGGTTCTAGCTCTGCCACCCGCGCAGATTTCCCTGCTTCCAGCACAGGCAAGAGCTTTTCCAATACTTCCAACTCTACTTTTGCCTCTTTGCTGCTCTTAGCCTGCTTCCTCACGCGGTCGATGCGCTTCTCGATTTGCGATAAATCCGCTAGCGACAATTCCAGGTTAATGATTTCGATGTCACGCACTGGATCAACCGAACCCGCCACATGGATGATGTCGTCGTTTTCGAAGCAGCGCACGACATGGACGATCGCATCTACCTCGCGAATGTTGGCCAAAAACTGGTTGCCCAAGCCTTCGCCTTGACTCGCGCCCTTGACCAATCCGGCAATATCGACAAATTCCACCCGTGCTGGAATAATTTCAGCCGACTCCGAAATGTCTGCCAGCTTCTGGAGACGCAGATCAGGCACGGCAACCACGCCCGTGTTTGGCTCGATTGTACAAAAGGGAAAGTTTGCTGCCTGGGCTTTGGAGTTCGCGACAACAGCATTGAAAAGGGTAGATTTGCCGACGTTGGGCAGTCCGACAATTCCGGCTTGAAGCATAGTACTTGGGCGAAGGTGAGCTGCGAGGGTTGAACGGTGAGATGGACGATAGAAAGTATAGATGGGCGATTGCCCCAGAGCCATCTCATCGGGGTCAACGCTTGCTGATCTTATACCAATCGCCCATGCTGACACATCAACATGGGCGATTGGTATAGGCTTACGCTTTGAAATTAGTCCAGATCAGATATTGAAAGCCTTGCACTGCAATGCTTTCAAGCAATCACTAGGTTTTACCTCAGCGCGTAGTGCCGCACCACACGCTTTCTCCAGGATGTCCAGGTTTTGCTGAGCTCGTGGAGATGATCCACAAACTCAACGTATGAGAGTGACGCCAGCGTTGCCGCCGTTCTTTTTTCCTCAGATCGTATTGGTGGCGCTCCTCGCCCGCAGGCGCATGGATGGGCAAACGAGTCGTCCGTTTGCATCCCGAATGATGGTGCCTGGCTCGCCATCAAACAACACCGGAACCAACACGCGATCGCCATTGGATTCCCGCAAGCGATAAAGCTCCGGGCGCGCCGCCATACAGGCCCGAATTTCTGCCGCATACTCATCGGGAGTTTGCCTAACGCGAGCGTTCGGGTCAATTTCCAGGGTTGGGTCAATCCGAATATGGTAGGAACCAATGCGCTCCTCATACAGCGGATCATCTTCCTCAATCACAACCTCATTGCCATAGCTCATCACCGGGGCAACGGGAATGACAAAGCCCTCGTCGGTATCCGGTTGAGCCTGACTCACACCCTCATTTCGTTCGGGCGCTTCAACGGGCGATCGCTCCGTTACCGTTGGAGGCTGATTGGGCGACGGCTCAACTTCGGTTGAAGGCTCCAAGATAGCTGGAATGGGGATTCCTTGATCAGCACCGCCTTCGTTAGCCATTTGCGGCGGTGGGGGAACCGGGATGGCTTGGGCGATGGCGGAAGCAAAAGACTGGTGGCTCGTAGAATTCGCTGTTGGGGTAGGTAGGGGCTTTTCTGCTGGACGCGACTGAACCACCTGCGTTTCGGGAGCGGCGATCGCTTCCTGAGGCTCAGCTTGGACACTTGTCTCCAGCGCGTCAGGGGTTTTCGCCTGTTCGCCTGAATTTGGGGTATTGACAGGAATCGGACTCGCGGCAGCTTCGCGAGATGCTTCATGGAGGGTAAATGCAGCCAGAGTGGTGAGCGCTAAAGGTGCTACACGCATAATTCCTCCGGAGAGTAGACAGTTTGCTCTCTTTTAACGCGGCTTGATCCAGCAAAACCGCACAAAATCAGATTTTTTTTGCATTTTTTTTGGCCTTGTACGGTGATGCTGCACCGGAGGGTAACAAATTCGGTTAAACAGCCGTAAAACCTACACTATCGTTTGTGCCCGCTGCAATACAGCGGGCACAAACGATAGTTGGGTTTCTCAGCCGGATTTGAGGTCAGGACTACGCGAGGTTTGCGTCAGTTCTGGATATACCCTCACAGGCTGGCAAAGCGATCGGTGGCCTCCAGCAGCGCGGTGCGAATGCCGGGTTCGTTCATGGAATGTCCCGCATCAGGAATCATGATGAACTCCGCTTCGGGCCAAGCGCGGTGCAACTCCCAGGCCGTTACAGGCGGACAGACGACATCATAGCGCCCCTGCACAATCACCGCTGGCAAGTGGCGGATACGTTCGACATTGCGCAAAAGCTGGTCTTCCGCTTCCAAAAAGCCCTTGTTAACAAAGTAGTGGCACTCAATCCGGGCAAAGGCATCGGCGAAGGTCGCATCGGCAAACCGAATCTGTTGCTGCACATCCGGCAGAAGCTTGCTGGTCGCCGCTTCCCACACCGACCAAGCTTTTGCTGCTTCCAGGCGAATTTGGCGATCGGGGCTGGTTAGTCGGCGGTAATAGGCGCGAATCAAGTCATGCCACTCGTCAGGGGGAATGGGCTCAAGGTAAGCCTCCCAGGCATCGGGGAAAATGTTGCTACAGCCTTCCTGGTAAAACCACCGCAATTCTCTCTGACGCAGCATGAAAATGCCCCGCAGAATCAATCCTTTGCAGCGCTCGGGATGGGTCTGGCTATAGGCTAGCGAAAGGGTGCTGCCCCAGCTCCCACCAAACACAAACCACTGATCAATCCCCAAATGGTCTCGAATCGTCTCAATGTCTTGGACAAGATGCCAAGTCGTATTTTCTTCGAGTTCGGCATGGGGAGTACTACGCCCGCATCCCCGCTGATCAAACAACACAACGCGCCACTTTTGAGCGTCAAAAAACTGCCGATAGCGAGCATTGCAGCCACCTCCTGGTCCTCCATGTAAGAAGACCACGGGCACACCGTCTGGATTTCCAGCCTGCTCGACATAAATGGTGTGGCGATCGGAAACGCGCAGAAACTCCGTCGCAAAAGGCTCAATGGGTGGATATACGTCCCGCATAATCAGCCGTTAACTCAGAAAGTGGACTATTAATCATTGATAGGTGCTAGTTGCCGATCGCGCAATCAATTGTTCAGGCGACAGCATCTCTGAAGCGACCCATGATTCTGAAACGATGCAGGATAAGGAGGAAGCGACGTACTCTGCGCTATTCTGTCGCAGCTTGCACCTGGGCTGATTGTTGGTCAGCATTCCAGATAATCCAATTGACATTGGGATCGAGGTCAGTTGGGCGATCGCTCACTCGAAAATACAGCTTTTCTCGAGATTGCGTTTCAACCGCAAAGTCTGCCTTATCGGCATACACCACCCGAAATCCTCGGGTTTGTAGGCAATATTTGGCCCACGCTTTGAGGGAATGCTTGGGAGCCTCGTAAGGAATGGGTGGCGTTTGGAAAATGACCTGAATGGCTTCGAGGGGAGTCACGGTAATCGCCTAATCAACAGTAGTTAGTCCACAGTATGGGTGGTCAGAGGTAAGCGATCGAGCACATGCTCAGCCGTCGGAGGTAAAGTATGGCTGGTGTGCTCACGCAACCCGCCGGGTCGATGGAGTCGAATCAGCTGTGCCAAGGTTTTCTTCAATTGCGTGCGGGGCACAATCATATCGACAAAACCATTGTTGAGCAGATACTCAGCGGTTTGGAAGTCATCCGGCAACTTTTCACGGAGGGTTTGCTCGACCACACGGCGTCCGGCAAAGGCAATGGTTGCTTCCGGCTCGGCGATGATGATATCGCCCAGCATGGCAAAGCTAGCGGTCACACCGCCCGTTGTGGGATGGCTGAGAACAGGCATGTAAAGCAGGCCTGCTTCCTGGTGCCTCTGGAGCGCCCCTGAAATCTTGGCCATCTGCATTAGGCTAAGCATCCCTTCCTGCATCCGTGCGCCCCCAGAAGCGCAGACGATGACGACCGGAAGGCGATCACTCGTTCCCCCTTCAATTAGGCGCGTTAGTTTCTCACCGACCACCGAGCCCATGCTGCCGCCCATGAAACGGAAATCCATGACCCCCAGTGCCACAGGCAATCCATCCAGTTCACCCATCCCTGTGACGACGCTGTCGTTCAAACCCGTCTTAGCCTGGGTGTCCTGGATGCGATCGCGATAGGACTTGCGATCACGAAATTCCAACGGATCGGTCGGGCGCAGATCATCGCTGAGCGATCGCCAGGTTTGTGCGTCGATCAACTGCACGACTCGCTCGTCGCTATCAACCCGGTTGTGATGTCCACATTCGGGACAGACCATCGCATTCAGCCGCAGATCCTTGGCATAGGTCAGCACCCCGCAATGGGAGCACTTGCTCCATAGCCCATCCGCAATTTCCCGCTCTTGGCGTTCCTTGCTAATAGGACCCGCCTTGCGCCGATTTGCAAACCAATCAAACAGAGACATGAAGAGTCAAAAGGTAAGGTGACTAAAGATTTGAAGTTGAAGACTTGAGGTTGAAGAGGTCGCGGTATTCCGTAATGTCGTGATAATCAGGTTCAGCGCAATCCACTGTTATCCGCGAATTTGGTGGCGCCGTCGTTTTCTCGAAACGAGCTAGATGAGGCAGGGGGAGGAATTGCCCGTTCCGGTTGAGATTAACCTAGCCGGAATCTATTCCAGGCATTTGACATGAAAACTGCTACCAGAACTACTAAGAATAGCGGATGATTGTCTTACTTTGAGAGGCTATGAGCCAGTGAATGGAGTGGATACCCGAACCTAGGGGTTGGCAATGGGGAAAAAGAAAAAGGTTGGCAAATGACCGTGAACCAAGCACTTTGAAAAACACAACAAAAACCGAAAAGCCGCATCTGGCAACACCATCAGTCTTTAGCGAACTCGCCACAAGCCATACATGGTGCATGCGAGGATTAACCACGAATTTAGCCGCAGAAACTATCGCAACTCAGAAGATCCTTCCGCAGCTTCTTCCTCAACAGGGCTAAGTAAAAGCAAAGCAGTCCAGCGATCGCGCACTCGAACTTGCAGCAGAGCAGGGGTTCCCGAACCAAAGTGAGCCTGAAGTCCTTGGCTCAAGATTCGTGCTGGAATACCTTGGGCTTCCAGAATTTGCTGCATCATTTCGGCTTCCCAAAGGGCGCCAGTTTGCTTTAGCGTGATCCATTCCACGGCAGGCGTTGAACGATTAGCCAACAACACTGAAGAGATTGTATCAGAGCAGGATACGGGAAGGATGGCTAGGTCAAGCACCGAATCACCTGCCTGCTTACACCAATCCTACGAGAATCAAAATCTGATCATTATTTTGAAAGCCTTGCAGTGCAAAGCTTCTAAAATTCTGTAGTGGGTTCTTAGCAAATGGATGACGATTAAAAGGTGGGGAAAAAGACCTGTCGATACGAGGTCATGAGTGCATCGCCAAAGAAAACGGTAAGGATAGCCGCCAGCGCCAGGAACGGGCCAAAGGGGATGTGTTGGCGACGGCTGATGAGTTTGAGGGCGATCGCTCCGCCACCCACAATAGCTCCCAGAACACAGGCCAACAAACCTGCTAGGAGCAGATGCGACCAGCCCATCCAAGCACCCATCATGGCAGCCAATTTGGCATCACCTCCGCCCATCGCCGCTTGTCCAAAGGCAATAGACCCTAACAAAGAAATCATGCTCAGCAACCAAATCCCCAATACGCCCCCAACAACCCCCATCATCAGGGCCTGAGGGACACCGCCAGCATGGGATGGATCCACCCAACCATAGATGCCTTGAAAGGCTAGCCCCGACACCACACCCAACTTAGTGAGAGGGTTAGGCAAGGTCATGGTATCCAGGTCGATTAGCGAAAGGGCAATCAGGCAACTAAAGAAGAACCAATAGCCAACGGTAGTAACCGACCAGCCAAACCCCAGCCACGCTCCCACGAACAACAACCCTGTCGCGGCTTCGACCAACGGATAGCGCGGGGAAATAGATGTTTTGCAGTAACGGCAACGCCCCCGCAGCCACAGCCAGCCAAAGACCGGCACGTTGTCGTAGGGGCGCAGGGTGTGTAAGCACTTGGGACAACGGGAAGGGGGGTGGAGCAGCGACAACCCAGCGGGTAAGCGATAGATGACGACATTTAAAAAGCTGCCGACACAGGCTCCAAAGATGAAGGCGATCGCCCCATTTACACCCAAAACTAATGTTTCCACCACCAACCTCCTGCGCTAAATTGGGCTGCGACTGCATCCCACGAAGGCTACGCCCTTCTTACTGGCTTTAACGTACCCATTCCTCTATCGATCTGCGCTTGGCGTGAATCGCTTTTGAGTCGCGTTTCGGCAGACTGCCACCCATCCATCCAGGCAACGCCAACCTTGCACCGAGCGATCTTGAGTGAGAGCCATAGAGGGGAACTACAGCACAAGACAACTATAGATAAGAACCTATAGTAAGCCTTGAGAGCTTAATCAGTTTTTGTTCGGGATCGCCACAACCATTGCCTGATGTAGCATTTGGGGCGATCGCCTTAGCTCCTGACAACAAAATTTCCCCTTATATGGATCCCCAGGGAAAACACGGAAACGCCTCAAAATATCCTGACAAATCTTTTTTCCAAAGTTTGCAATTCTTATCTTTTATCCAGATTTTCCCCAGCGAATTCCACAGAGTTTCCACAGATATCTCCAAGCTTTTCCACAGGTAATTTTGACTTTTCCACAGGCTTCGACGAAAGGATAAGCATTTGAATTGGATTCTCAGGTGGTCTGTGGAAAGAGGCGATCGCCCACTTCAGCTGAGATCTTTGTAAACTTACGTAAGCAAAACGGGTTTGCAACCTTCATTCCTCCGTAAATCTTAAGTAAATCTAAATCACTTTGTGAAGAAGTTCGTCGTTGACAACCCCACCCCCTCCTAACGCACAATGATGCGACCACCGTTAGAGGTGCATCACCAAAGGCGCGAATTTCGAGTCCAGCCATCCTGAATATTGACAGTCTGAAATTCAGGATCCAGTGTGCTGGCGACACAATTCGTATGCCCCATTGCCCTGATGTGTGGTTTGTTCATACATCGAAGCAGCTCCGGGAAAGCTACTGCTCCGTCCGGTTAGCTGGGGGTTTGTGTGCGCATTTGCACCCAACCTTAGCAACCGGCTCATGTCTGCAGGGCTTGTTCGTTTGAGCTGTCGAGCCCGCGATGGTACATCAAGTCATCCGTGTATAAGTTGCTATCCCTAACTTTACATTTCTAAGTACAGAGGTTTTCCATGAACGCAACTGTTAGCATTCTCGCTGAGATTCCTGAAGAGCTCCATGAGTCCTTAAAAGGTTATCTGGAGACCCATCCCGATTGGGATCAAGACCGGGTTCTTGTAGCATCTTTGTCGCTGTTCCTGTTGCAGAATGGCAGCAGCAATACCATTGATGCCTCGCGCAGCTACCGTCGCGCTGCAAGGGTTTATCTAGATGCCTTGTTTAAACAGGCAGTTTAGCTGTTTTCTCGTGGCTTGCTTTTGGAGTCAAGTGGTTGTGCTCGGTATTGCATCCCATTGCCTTTTATCCGCTCCCAAATGCTAAGCAAACGCGATAAAGCGCGGTTATTTCAGCTTATGATCAGGAACAGAGATGAGCGAGGACATTCATGAATTATCTCTGGTTTAAGGCATTCCACATTATTGGCGTGGTGGTTTGGTTTGCGGGGCTGTTCTACCTGGTG
>JBCBSJ010000124.1:0-13329 GCA_039819245.1 Cyanobacteria bacterium J06638_20 | reverse complement strand
TGGTCAGCGTATAGTTGATTTGACTGACCAGTAGGTACTGGCAATAGTCCAAACGGCTTACAGAGTCTTTCATTCTTTGACTCTAGCAGCTCAATCTACAGGGTGGGGCTCTACTGCTCCAACGCTATGCGTAAGTCCTAAGGAACTAGGAGTCTTTAAACCAATCGTCATTCTTCCACTGCTCCTTGTTGTAGTCTGCATGGGTCAGGACAGCCCGCACGAAAACCATCTGATAGCTGTAGTCGATAAAAGTAATCAGGCGATAGCGATTGCCACTGATATTGAACACGGTGAAATTACCCACAGAATCAGCCGAGGGGAAGATCTGCCGAAGTTCGACAAGAGTTCGGAATCGGGCAAATGAGAATGTAAACCTGTGAGTTTTCGTTTATTTTCTAGCCTGAGTTTAACGCCTTAAAAGGGCTGACCTAAGACACCCATGTATTTTTCCCCCAACCCCGAGCAAGTTCTTGCGCTGCTACTTGCCTTACATAAAAATCTTCATCGTATTTGGCAAGTTTTTTGAACCAGGGCAAAAGATCGGGATTACTTTTCCAGTCTCGAGCAAGCACCTGTACCATCGTATGGCGCACCCGCCAGTCCTCATCGGATTCGACAAGGATTTTGAGCATGGGCAAGATGCTGGGGTCACTTTTCCAATTTTGAGCCAGCGCTAGTGCTGCTGATTGGCGTACATCCCAATCTTCATCGTATCTGGCAACGGTTTTAAGAATAGGGAGAGTTTCGGGGTCACTCTTCCCATACCGAGCTAGTTCTTGTACCGCTGCTCGGCGCACAACCCAATCATCATTATTATTTCGCACAAGATTTTTGAGCCAAGGCAAAGTTTCGGGATCGTTCTTCCAGTCTTGCGCTAGTGCTTGAACTGCTACGGTGCGCACATCCTCGTTATCACTTTCTTGCATGAGGGTTTTGAGCCACATCCGTTTATCTAAATGGCCTTGCCAGAATTGTGAAATTACTCTCACTGATGCCCCCGGGAGAAAGGAATTACGCTCTAATCTTAGACATCGTTTTAGCCATAGCAGAGTATCTTGATTTTCTTTGCCTAGAATAGAAACTGCTAGCATCAAAGCGTTTGCGGTATCTGGATCGAAACGATAGGGATACTCTTCCTTTGCCTCTTGCTGCAAGTGCTGTATAAGAATTTGGGTAATAGAACCAACGCTGGCAGATGATCGTACTTCCTGCAAACAATTGGCGGCCAACAATAAATGACCGATTCCCCCAGGTTTTAGCCGATCGTTTTCATCGATAAAATATAGTTGATCAACCTGTTGATTCATCAAGAACTGGACGATTTCTACCACGAATTTAGGGTTGATCATTCCGGCAATAAGGCGAAGGACTTCGTTCCAAGATTCTTCTTGCCAGTGAGCAGCAAACGTCTGGTCGAGTAGTTGCTCGAAGTTGAGGGATTGGGTTTCTTTGAATTCCCAAACAAAAGCCCAAGCCGCGAAGTATTCCAGAAAAGTGCGGTGGACGAAGGCGTAGGTGTCGGCTCCTAGGAAACACAAGATGAAGTTGCGTTTGCGCAGTTGCTCGATCATGCGGCGGGCAACATCGCGGGAATTGGCGATATCCTGGGTTCTGAGGTAGTCCATCAAAATCCGTTCCAGGTCAGCGGTGCGGATGGTGTTGCCCGACAATCCCTTGTCCCCGGCTTGCATGTGGAACGCGACCTGGCGCAACATCGCCTGTTTGTCGCGGTAGTCGAGGGTGATGGGGTCGAGTCCCTGTTCAATTAAATTGCGCTCCACATCCCACTGGTGAAGCAATACCCGCGATGCCTGATTGTAAAGTTCGGGGCGGTCTCGCGGTAGCTCCTGGTTGCGGTTGAGGATCGCCATCATGGTCAGCAGTAATGGGTTTCCTGCCAATTCGCGGATGGCTTTAGAGTCGATGATGGCGCGGCTTAGGCGCTCTTGCTTTCGTGCTTTGTCGGCAGCATCGCGAAAGGTTTCGTTGTGCCAGCGCTCAATGAAGTCGTCGATTTGCTCTTCTGTCAGATCTTGCAGCATGTAGTGTTTGAAGCCTGCATCCCTCAGCGCTTGGGCTTTGTAGCCCAGCCATCGCGAGGTAACGAGGGTTTGCACAGCGGGATAGTCATTGGTAAAGCGATGGATCTCGGTGGTGATGGCTTCTCGCAGTTGTGGGTCAAATACCTCATCCAGCCCATCGAAGAGCGCAAGGGCATGACCATTCTGCAACACCTCATGCAGACGATGCTGGTTCAGATGGCAAGCGGTTTCTCCCTGGTGCAGAAATTCCAAAAATGTATTGCATCGGCCTTCTTGCTTGTTGCGGGCATAGAGCCGCAGTTCAATTAGCAGGGGCAGCGGGCGAGTTCTCAGATCGCTGACTTGGCAGATGGGATGCTGCACCCATTGCAGTGCCAGGTATTGCAACAAGGTCGATTTCCCCGACCCCGGATCACCTAAAATCACGCTCAGTTTGTCCGGCGGCGTTTCGTGAATGCCCTCTGGGGTCGTGTCGCCTACGACCTCCAGCACGCCCTGCTGGATCTGCGCACCATAGCGTTGCCGATAATCCGCTATTTCTGCCTCTGCGACCAGCTCGGCAGCATCCAGATCTCCCTGCGCCATCAGTTGCCGCAGTCGTTCCTTGGGGATTTCATATAGCTTGGGATTGAATTCCTGGCAGGAGCGCACATCCTGGGGAATGAACATCTTCCACAGTTTCAGCTCGTTGTAGGCATATCCGGTTGTGTCGAGGGATTCCAGCTTCAGGTTGCCGTAGCGCTCCCGTAAGCTCTCTTGATACTTCGGCAAGTTGAAGTCTGCCGGGATGCCTGTTTGTTCTTCAATGCCTCGTCGGATAGCGTCCTGGTTGTGCAACTTTAGCAACTCTCGCAGATCTGTGTCGTTGCGAAGAATTCGCTTCACGTTTCGCAGGTAAGAGTCTGCGACCCAATCCCAGGAAAACCCATCTGGCAGGAATTTTAGGTTCAAGACTGCCCAACGTGCTGCCAAGGCTTCCGCATCAATTGAAGGCTTGTCAAAATCAAAGGCTTTGCCGAGCAGCGGCTTGACTTGCTCATCTCGAATAAAGGTTTTGATAGAGATTTCATAAAAATCACGAATTTCCAGACGAGAAATCTCTGCGTTCTGCAACTCATCCTCAAACAAAATCAGAAATTCTTTCAGGGCCTCCCCTATGGCCTTTTGCAATGGTTCTTTATCAGCCAATCCCACCACATCATTGATGCAGCCCTGCATGAAGTCGGTGACATAGCCTTCAAAGCTGTCCTTCACCAAGGGGAGCAAAATATCTTTGGCAACATATCCGCCCAGTTCTCGCAAACCCAAGACCGCCAACCAATCCAGCACCATTGATTTGACCTACTGCTTGTGCCTGTTTTTGAATTCTCTTTCCAATGGTAATCAGCCCTGCAAAGATCTGCGACGTCTTGTATGGAATGCGTAAGGGACTATCTCCATTAGAGAAGAAGTCGCAGATCTGGAAGTGAGCGCGGCAAAGATCTGCGACTTCTTTTGTGGAATGCATCAGGGGCGATCTCCATTGGAGAAGAAGTCGCAGATCTGGATTGAGGTCAGACCTTTCAAGAGGATTGATACGTTAGCACAGCGTAACGCATCCTACAAGGGCAGACGATGAGGGATGTTAGGGCACGATCAGCACAGGGCAGGGGGAAAGGTTGATGACGCGATTGGTGACGCTTTCGGCGGCTCCCTCTTCCGTTAGTCCAATGCCGCGACAACCCATGACGATCAGCCCTGCATTTAGCTCGTCGGCCACATCGCAAATGACAAAGGCAGGTTTTCCGGCGCGCTCGATCAGGTCGGCTTCGATGCCGTCTGCGGCGAAGAGGGCTTTGGCTTCCTGGAGTAGTTGGGCGATCGCCTCTGGGGAAGTCATATCTGAGGTTCCTGTCTCCTCTTCTGTCGATTCCACCACAGAAACGATGACCAAGCGACTGTCATAGGTTTTGACCAGATTTTTAACCGTGTCTGCCGCTTCGCGGGATTCGCGGCTGTGGTCGATGGGAAACAGGATGGTCTTAAACATGGCTTTACCTCGTCTGGGTGCCAGAGTCTTGTAGAGTTTGAGGAGTGGGAAAAAAACGTACAGGTCAGTGTTAGGGAAGACCGGAGATGGTCGAATCGTCTGGCATGAAACCTGAGGAGAGTTAGGCGTCGATTCGTTGGCCTGATAAGAGTGTAAAACGTTATCCGGTCGATGCAATAGCCAGGTGGTGGGCGATCGCTCTCCGACACTGCAGAATCCTATCTGAAAACACGGGTGGGTAATCGTCAAGAACGCCAGCCCATGTTCGGGTAGCGGCTCAGAAACGAGAGCTGGGCATGGGAGGTTCCCTATGTGTTTCTAAAGCCCATCTGTTCCCAAAGCCCAACAAATCGCGAGGATATGACCGACAAGCCAGCGTCTGCCACAAAATCTGATTCGGGTAAGGAAACCTTGACGTTTTACAATACCCACAGGTCTTGTTTCATAGGTATAAAAACTCATTAAGAGGGAGAGTCCAGTGTCCAAAAAGTCAATCGCAAGCTTAACGGAAGCCGATTTGCAGGGAAAGGTTGTGTTGGTGCGGGCAGACTTCAACGTACCGCTTGATGACGCCGGAGGTATCTCGGACGATACCCGGATTCGAGCGGCTCTGCCAACCATTAGCTATCTGACCGAAAAAGGTGCAAAAGTTGTGCTCACCAGCCACTTTGGTC
This sequence comes from Cyanobacteria bacterium J06638_20, assembly GCA_039819245.1. Taxonomy (GTDB): domain Bacteria; phylum Cyanobacteriota; class Cyanobacteriia; order Elainellales; family Elainellaceae; genus Vacuolonema. The sequence goes on along the minus strand of JBCBSJ010000124.1, from coordinate 8,584 downwards.
GTCCCAAAGGCGATGACTTTGCGGCGCGGGTCAGCGACAAATTCCGGCTAACGCCTGTTGCCAAGCGGCTTTCGGAATTGCTGAACCAGGAAGTAGCAAAGCCCGATGATTGTGTGGGCGATGCGGTTACTAGCGCTGTGGCGGGAATGCAGCCCGGACAGGTGCTTCTGCTGGAAAATGTGCGCTTCCACCCTGAAGAAGAGAAGAACGCTCCTGAATTTGCGAAGCAACTGGCATCGGTCGCTGACCTCTACGTTAATGATGCGTTTGGTACGGCTCACCGCGCCCACGCTTCGACCGCTGGAGTTGCCGAATACCTCAAGCCTGCGGTAGCTGGATTCTTGATCGAGAAGGAATTGCAGTACCTCCAGAGTGCGATCGACAATCCCCAGCGTCCCCTAGCCGCTATCATCGGTGGTTCCAAGGTATCCAGCAAAATCACCGTCATCGAAAGCTTGCTGGAGAAGGTCGATAAGCTGCTGATCGGCGGTGGCATGATCTTCACCTTCTACAAAGCACAGGGCTTGAGCGTGGGTAAGTCTCTGGTAGAAGACGATTATGTGGAACTGGCCAAAACCCTTCAAGTGAAGGCTAAGGAAAAAGGCGTGGAGCTTCTCCTGCCAACCGACGTGGTCGTGGCCGACAACTTCGCGGCGGATGCCAACACCCAAACCGTCAGCGTTGACAATATTCCCGATGGCTGGATGGGTCTGGATATCGGCCCCGACGCCGTAGAGGCGTTCAAAACGGCTCTGGCCGATTGCAAGTCGGTGGTTTGGAATGGCCCCATGGGCGTGTTTGAGTTTGAGAAATTTGCCAAGGGAACCGAGGCGATCGCCAACACCCTCGCCGACCTCACCAAAACCGGAACCACCACCATCATCGGCGGCGGCGACTCCGTTGCAGCGGTCGAAAAAGTTGGCGTGGCAGAGCAAATGAGCCACATCTCCACCGGGGGCGGTGCCAGCCTGGAACTCCTGGAAGGCAAAACCCTTCCTGGTATTGCAGCGCTGAACGATGCGTAAGAGAGCTTGGGGCTTTTAGCCTTTAGTGGATGCCTGCCCTCATGTCCCAACACTGTCTCTTGTTTCGAGAGACTAAGTCACACAATTACGTTTGGGAGCTAGGTTTGGGGCTTGATCCCCCTAACCCCCCTTAAAAAAGGGGGAAATGGGTTGCTTATGAGCCTTGAAAGCAAAACCAGAAGCCCAAAGTCCCCCTTTTTAAGGGGGATGTAGGGGGATCATTCGGAGATGTGTGGGAAAGCCCAGATCGGTATACCAACTAACCTTCTCTGGGAAAAGGGGAGCTAGCAACGGCATCAACCGGATGCCTTCCACCGATGCGAAGCGGCTTAACGCTTCCAGCACAAAACCCCTTGCGGAAGGGGGGCTGGGGGAACGTGCTTCGTTCCCCCAGTCAGGGGGTTTGGGGGGCGAAGCGCCCCCAATCACACTTCAAGATGTTAGTCTGCAAACTCCGCCAACTCTAGCTCCAAAGCTTCACAGAAAACTCCAAAGCTTCACAGAAAAAGGATGCTCACAGGCATCCTTTTTGCTTTGTCTCAAGTTCCCCAATCAGTTTCATCCGGAAGACCGAGGCAGTTGCGAGAAACTCGCTCTAGAGTAGAAGCTTGAGTTTGGAGCCGTCCTGCTATGAAACGAGTGTTAACTGGAGTATTCCTGGGACTATGCGTGGCGATCGCCGCCTGTGGGGATGAGGGGAACCCGACTGCGGAAATTGCAGAAACACCAACGCCCACAGCCAGTGTGGTAGAGCCATCTGAACCAACCGCCGATGTGGCAGAAACCGATGTGGCAGAACCACTTGAGCCAGATGCCACGGTTGCCGAAGCCTCCGCAACCGCCAGTTCACCGATTGCCCAGGCTCCCAGCTATACCGAAGCCGCAGCCAGCGTTGATGTGGGTGGCTTCACCCTAGACGAAATCTATGAACTAGATGCAGGCGGATGTGGAATGACGCTCTGGCGTGTCGAGGCCCAAAGCGCCGCACCGGGCGATCGCCTCTTCATCCTGGTCAATGGAATTGAAGACAACTCGATGCTAATGAAGCTCAACGGTGAAGCTGTGCGCTTCCGCCGCACCGCACAAAGTGGCGAAGAATTTTACGGCCAATATGAAGAGCAAACTTTCCAGGATGCACCCGGCGATATCACCGTTGAGGTGTCTGTAGACAAGGGCGGAGTGATGGGTGAAATAGAATCAGTCTCTATTCCTGGCGGTACGATCAAGGTGATCATGGCTGGCGAAGAGGTTACCATTCCTGTCGTGGGCGATGCAGGCTGCTAGAGTGCTGCCTCAAGGTCAATGTGAATAGCCAATATGCCTAAGCAATCTGCGCAGACATAAACCCTGCGCAGATTGCTTAGGCGATTTCTCGGAAAGGATATACCCGCTGGCTTCGACTATGCTCAGCCAGCTCGTTGTTGCGTGTCCTGAGCGCAGTTGAAGGACAACGGCTTAAAAGGTAACTTCTTTTCCAGAATTCTTCTTATTTGTGTTTTTCTGCAATGATTTGTTGCCTCAAGTGTTGAGCTGCCTCGGTAATCTGACTCCAATCTTCCGCTTCGATCGCCCGTTTGGGAAATAACTGTCCCGATAAGCCAACAGCGATCGCCCCCGCATTCAGGAAATCGGCGGCATTATCCAACGTGACGCCCCCGGTTGGAATCAAGGGAATTTGCCCCAACGGTCCCTGCAAGCTGCGGATATAGCTGGCTCCACCAACAGCCTGGATGGGAAACACCTTTGCCGCAGTGGCTCCGGCTTGCCATGCGGTAACAATTTCGGTGGGGGTGAGCGTTCCAGCAACCATCGGGCACCCAGCCTGTACAGCGCAGCGGATCAGCTCAGGCGATGTATGTGGGGTGAAGAGATATTGTGCACCCGCTGCGATCGCCTCTTTCACATTTGCCTCTGTTAGCAAAGTACCTGCTCCGATACTGCACTGGGGCAATGTTTTCCGCAGGTGAGCGATGAGATGGGCGGGGCGATCGCTATTCCAAGTGATTTCGATATGGTGAATGCCTCCCGCAGCAACAGCAATGGCCATACGGGTTCCCAGACCCAGATTGGGGGAACGAATCACGGCGATCGCCCGCTCTTGGCGCAGGTTGTCTAACCAGGTTGCAGCCAAATTAGGGGCTTCATGCTCAAAACTTTGCTCAATCATTTGCATCTATGGGGATTGCAACAGATAATGAAAGAAATCTGAAAAGAAATTGTCATTTGTCAGATTGCTTGTGAATCTTACTCCCCAATCTCAGTCTCCGATGCAAGACTTACAGCCCATTGCGATCGCCACTCCTGTCTCTGAGGAAGAACCAGAAATGCTGGTTCTATCTGACGAACCTCGACAAAACAATGAGACGCCTTCTCCTACTCCACCCTCGAATCTGGACAACGCCGAACCAGAAATAACCAATCTGGAAAATGCCAAACCAACCTCGCAGGAAACCTTGACTTGGAAAGGCGAACTCCAAATTTTCCTTTCGACCTTCTTGACTATTTTTCTGGCTGAAGTAGGGGACAAAACCCAGCTGACGGTTTTCCTGATGAGCGCCGAATCTGGTTCCCCCTGGACAATATTTTTGGGAGCGGGGTCAGCGCTGATCGCAACGAGCTTATGCGGCATCCTTTTGGGTCGCTGGCTATCTCAGCATATCTCTCCCAAGTTCCTAGAGCGGTTTGCGGCAGTGTTGTTGCTGGCGATCGCCATCGTTTTACTGCTGGATGTATGGCAGGGCTAATCGATACCTGCGCGATACCTGAACATTGCCCGACGTTTTTTCTTTACTCACTCTCTTTCTCTCGACCCAAGCCATGATTGATGTTGCTCACCTGATTGATTTGAAATTGCTAGCACTAGCCTTCGTCACCGTATTTGTGTCGGAGTTGGGAGACAAAAGCCAGATCGCAGCGATCGCCCTCGGGTGTAGTACGAAATCCATCCGTGCTGTCTTATTGGGAACGGCGTTGGCGCTAGTGTTGGCTAGTTTTATTGGTGTGTGGATTGGCGGTGGCATGGGCTATTTGCTGCCGACGCGCTGGGTGAAGGCGATCGCCGCAGTCGGGTTCATCATTATGGCCATTCGCCTGCTCCTCGAAGCAAATGAGGACGACGAAGACGATGCTACAGACATACCGGAAACGAGCAGTTCGTAGGTATCAGTGAGCTGCCCAAGGTAGCTAGCAAACGAAGTAAGTCTCTCAAGCACATCCAGCGGTCGAAACGGTGACTCATTGAAGGAATCCAACCATCGCGGGTTCTCAAACTACAGATTTTTCTAGTTCGAACAGAGGTCACTCCGACAGCTGTGAGATTGTCGCCAAGACCTACCCTCCTTGGGTGATGGCGTTGTTTGCGCCTTGCACTACGATGCTTGGCAGGTAAACTGTGAGCGCCAAGCTCTTAATCCTATGCCTCAGACTTCAAGCCCTTCGCTGGAATTCGCCGTGGAACTTGACACTTCGCTGTCCATGTTCCTTGACAGTCCTTTGCTGTCCCTTCTCGTTACCCCATCAACGCACCTTTCGTTGATGGTGGATGCAGATGATCTTGAGCTGGGCGATCGCTTCGTGCTCGTCAGCAATCATGATGCCGAGATAGACACCTTCATTCTGACCGCACAATTAGAGCAGCATCCCGTTATCGACAATAACGACAACATTCTCACGTTTGTGTTGGACGATGATTTTCAAGCTCGTAGCATAGGGGAATCAGGCACCATCAGCGTTAGCAACTCCGCCCTCAATGGAGATGCGGTGGAAGTCGGAACTGTTGCAATCACCGTTGCTGAGAATGATGGCGAGTTTGAACTGTATCAGGACAACGAAACGATTGATTTTTATGTGTGGGATGCCTCGACCATCGATCGATCCCAACCGACCTATGTGCTGACCCATGGATGGCGTGTTGAGAACGGGCAAACGGAATCCAATTGGGTCGAGTTGGCCGAAAGTATTCGTGATGTTGCACCCGACGCTAATGTTGTTTTCATGGATTGGGGTGCATTAGGCAACACACCCAACTACGTGCGAGCAGCCAATTCGGTCAACAGGGTTGGACGACGGCTCGGAAAGTTTTTGGCGAATCAAACTTTAGACGCGACGACGACCCAAGTAATTGGCCATAGCCTGGGAGCACATGTCAGCGGCATCGCAGGGGATACCTACGATGATTTGACGGGGCTTTCCATTGGCACCATTGTGGGGCTTGATCCAGCGGGACCCTCGTTTGAACCTGTTTTAGGTTTTGGTGGGCGTGGGCCAAAGCAGCGCTTAGATGCGATGGATAGCGATCGCGCGATCGCCTTCCATACCAGCCGCACCCTAGGATTTGATAACGAATTGGCGGATCTCGATCTGTATGTGAATTGGGATGATTTGCTCCAGCCAGGACAGTCCACCTTTGTCGGGAATCATGGCTACGCCATTACGCTCCTCAACGACCTCTTCCAAGGGGCTACCTTCACACAGCCGGATGGCTCTCTCTTCAACCTGGCATCGCTTTCAACCCTGAACGGTCGAGTCGATGTGGATACAACGAATCCCGTTGTTTAATATCAATTCTACGAAAACCAAAACCAGATTATTTTTTGAATCCCTCGCACTGCGAGGGATTCAAAAGATGATCGGTAGTCGGTTCTTAGCGAATTGGCATTACCCTTTGGAAAAGCGCTCGGTGAGGGCAGCATGGGCTTGTTCGCGATCGTCGAAGTGAATTTTTTCAGTACCGAGGATCTGATAATCCTCGTGCCCCTTGCCCGCAATCAAAACACCGTCACCGGATTGGGCTTCAAGGATGGCGGTACGAATGGCCGTAGCGCGATCGCAAATCACGGTTGAGTTTGCCTCGGCAGGAATACCGGCCACAACGTCATCCAGAATGCGCTGGGGATCTTCGGTGCGGGGATTGTCGGAGGTAGCGATCGCCCAGTCTGCTAGTCGTGCGGCAATGGCTCCCATCTGAGGTCGTTTGGTGCGATCGCGATCGCCACCACAGCCAAACACACAAATCATCCGCCCTTTGATGAATGGTCGTGCCGCCTTCAGCAAGTTTTCCAGGCTGTCGGGGGTATGAGCATAGTCCACCATCACGCTGATGTCTTGAGCGTCACCCACCTGCACCTGTTCCACACGACCTGGCACACCAGGGAACTGGGGCAATACCTTGACGATGGTTTCCAGAGTCACTCCCATATGCAGAGCAGCCCCCACCGCCGCCAGCAAATTGGACAGGTTGAATTGCCCAACCAGGGGCGAGACGAAGGGCATTTCGCCGTTTGGGGTATGCAACATACCCCGCACCCCATCAGATTCGTAGGTCAGATCACTGGTCCAGAGATCGGCGGTGCTGTCCGAGGTGCTGTAGGTCCACACCGATTCCAGGCCAGAGGCCAACCGTTGGCCGTAGGGATCATCTAGATTGGCGATCGCCCGTCCCTTCAGATAATCAGGACTAAACAGCAGCGCCTTGGCGCTGAAATAGTCTTCCAAATCCTTGTGATAGTCCAGGTGGTCTTGGGTGAGGTTGGTAAAGACGGAAACCTCAAACGCACATTCCCGCACGCGTCCCTGAGCCAGGGCATGAGAACTCACCTCTAGCACCGCACTATCACAGCCAGCGGCGACAGCTTCTGCCAGTTGCGCCTGCAACTCCAAAGCAAAGGGGGTGGTATGAACAGCGGTTTGCTGATGTCCCTTCCAACGAGCGTAGAGGGTGCCCAGCAATGCAGTTGACTGCTCCGCTTGTTGCAGGAAAAATTCGATCAGGTGGGTGGTTGTGGTTTTCCCGTTGGTTCCCGTTACTCCCACCAGCTTCATCTTTTGGGCAGGATGGTCGTAAAAAGTTGCTGCGGCTGTTGCACAGGCGATCGCCATATCTGGCAGTGCAATGACTAAGGCATCCGGCAAGGAACTGGCTGCCAAGGGTTTGTTTTGCAAGGCGTTGGGAGATACCAGCGCGGCGATCGCTCCCGCTTCTATGGCACTCACCCAAAACTCGCCCCCATCAACCCGCGTTCCTGGCATCCCAATGAATACCGTTCCCGATTGGCAGGCATGGGAGTTTGTCGAAAGCCCAGCCACCTCTTGCTCTAGCGCTGGATGCTCTGGCAACTCTGGCACATCCGGCAACGCGGCCAATAACGCCCTCAGTTTCATCATCCACCTCACCTCACTGCAAATCCCACGGTTGGGTTTTCCATATTGTGAAGGATTGTACTCAAATTTTCCGTGTTTCTCCCGCCCTTGCCACGAAAGCGTGGGAAAAGGAGGGCGATCGCCTTCAAAGCAAGATCATTTCTCCCCAAATATCGAGGCGCTTAACCTCACTGAGGGTGGTGTATTTTTCTGCCAGGGTTTCGGCGGTAGACGGAGTGATCCAACCCATTTGCTTGAGTAGATGGGTGGCGACAGCATACTTGGCGCGACGCGCTCCATCCATGACTTTGATAGCCAACCCCAGCCCTTCACCAACCCGCGCCACACATTGAACGCCTTCAGCTCCCGACTTACTCACCAATTCACCAGCAGTGAGTCGCACCAACTCGGTGTCAAACTCACCATCTCCAGCAATGAGAGTGGGGTGATGGGTCATAGCACGGACGATGCGTTCCATGCCAAGGTTGTTGCCAGAGGCCAGCTGGGCGTAGAGGGTGGCGATTTGCCGCAGTTGCATAAAGTAGGTGGGTGCGCCACAGTCGTCACGAGCCGCAATGAATTCGGCAGCAGGGATCTTTAGCAAATCCGCCAGCTTGTTGAGGATTTGTTCTTGAATGGGGTGGTTGTGCTGTAGGTAGGAGCCTAGGGGGAAATTACTCAGTTGAGACGCCGCTAGCATCCCGGCATGTTTGCCCGAGCAGTTATATTCCAAAGGGCTCTGTCGGCCTTCTGGAACTGGACATTGCAGCATGGAAGGGTCGATGTCAGCGCGCCAAAGGATGTTGAACGCTTGCCGCGCCTGTTCCGGTGTGCCGCGATGGGAGCTGCACATGATAGCAAGATCGCGATCGCTCAGTTTGTACCGCTCCAGTGTGCCCGTCTCGATAACCGCCAGCGCCTGGAATGGCTTCAGCGCCGATCGCGCGAAGGTTGACATATCAGCATCCCCCGCCACCGAGAGGGTGCGCCCCCGATCATCGGATACCACTGCCTGTACGTAATGTTTCGATTCAATAATGCCTTCTCGAAGAAGTCGAACTTCGACTTCGGGAGCCTGGTGGATACGTTTTCCTCTAGTCATAATCAGTCGCGACGGGCATGGCAAAGGGTTCCCGATGTGAAGTTGGCAGAGCAAGTTTAGCAGCAAAGGATAAAGGCTAAACGCTGGAGCAAGACAAAACCGTCCCCAGGGTAAGCGGTGGAGCTTAGAGAAGCTGCCAGAACAGCACACTGCTAAGGATCAGTCCACCAAAGACGCCGTAGGTTCGGAGCAGTCGTTGCAAAATCGGCTGAATTTGATAGGTCACAATCAGGCGATCGCGCTGCAACACCTCTTCTGGCTTTGTCCAGGTTTGTCCATCATACCAACCGGACTCCTCATAGAAGATGGTTTCCTGCTT
>JBCBSJ010000123.1:0-13355 GCA_039819245.1 Cyanobacteria bacterium J06638_20 | reverse complement strand
GAGTACTGAGGGAAAGACCGAGGCGAGGCTTTGGTACACCGACGATTGGGGCGGTTATGAGCGGATTTTGCCGCCTGAGGTCACCCATGTGATTGGCAAGGAAAACACCCAACGCTTAGAGCGGAGCAATGGAATTATCCGGCAACAGACGGGAAGGTGGCACCGGCGTCAGAATAAATTTGGCAAACTTTGGGAGCAAACAAAAGTCACGACTCGCTTGGTGGTGAGTTACTTCAATTGGATATGGACACACTCTCGAACCCACGATACCGCTGCTCAAAGAGCTGGATTAGCTTCGCAGCCTTGGGGCTGGGAAGCTATTGTAACCTACCCCACGTTTCTTTAAATCACAACCGTAATTTCTTATCTATCGATGTCTAAATTTACTTCTTTCAGGAAATGCTGTTTGAGCGAAATAGGATAGCGAAGCATCAAGTGGAAGATCATTCCCAATTAGTCTTTGTAGTTCTTCAACTGCTTTAATTTTTTCTTGGAGTTTCACTTTTGTTAGTCGACAGGAATCACTGGCACTTGGCAAAACGTCCACCAAGTCTTTTAGTGAATCCTGTCCTGCTACCATATCGTAGAATAAATCACCTGATATTCTAAGTACCCTCGGGTGTTGATAGATTACATCCTGGCTCTTAAAGACCCACTGCTTTTCATAAGGATGTTTTGTGTCACGAATAATCTGAACTAAGTAGCATGTAGGCTGATCGTCAGAGTTAGCTACTTCCTCAAGTTTTTGAAACACCCCGACTTTATTACTAGCATTCATCGTATTGTGCTTATTTTTCAATTCCACATAAATTCGATTATCCGATCGCTTCAGATCCAAGCCTGTTGAATGCCCAGTACCTAAATTTTCCCAACCCTCAACCGAGCCAAGAATCATCTGATGGAAATCGCCTAAGGCATTAGATAAAGTTTTTTGTATTTGACGTTGAGCTTCGTTGATCAGCCATGTTTCAACACTAATATCTTCCGCAAGACTCGTTTCACAGAAAAAAGAGAACGGGTCGATAACATTTCTTGTTAATTTCTCTAGATCAGTATTTTGAGCGGCAGACTCGTATGCTGAGTGTACATAGCGAATTGCTCTGAAAAGATCTTCATCTGATATCCAGCTCAAATATGTGTTAGTCATTTGCTCTTCTCCTACTGAACTATATAGGCTTTTGATTCCTAGTTTGCCCAAACGATCCACTTCTAGATAGGAGTGTTGCTTTAATTGAAAGAACGATATTTTACGCAAACCTATTTCTCACCATGAGAAGCTTGTACAGCATTTACTTAATATTTAGTATTGTTTCTCAGAATAATTTATCTGTTCCTTTTGATGAAACAGTCAAAATTTTATAGGAAGCAATATCTTGCCCTAACATTAGGATGGATGAGATTATCTGGGACTTGATTCTGCTCAATGTATTCGTTGATTTCAGCTTGGTTATCGAGATAAAAACTGAGAGCATCGAACACTTGGGCAAGCGTCAGGTGGGTCAGGTGAGTTGCTTGAATTTCCTCAGGTGGGGTTCCCATGCGCCACAAGCCAACGATCGCTCGCACCGAAGTCCTGGTATTCACAATGATCGGCTCCCCACCAAGAATTTCAGGGTTGCGTGTCACATAGCGGGATAGGGTTGGGTTAGGCATGGGAATTTGTTTTTTGGAAGAGATATTTTGAGTTTAGGGAGGAGAGGGCGAAATCCATAATTGGTTAGATGAATTCAACCTGACCAACCATATCCTCAGGATCAACCAATTCCCAGATGAGCGTGAGGGTTCGAATGATCTCTCCAATAGAGCGTTTTCCTTGCTGACAATAGAGCATTCCTACATGAGAAATACCAGTTTGGTGAAGCTTTAGGAAATCATCGTCTTGAGTAAAAAGAACTCGCTGCTGTGCATAAGCAAAGGCAAGCTGTTCCTCATCAGAGGCACCCATGAGGTTTTGCTGAGGTGTTGTAGTAACGTCAATGCCACGTCTACGCAAGCCTTCCGCAACAGCGTTACTCACATTTTCATCAAGATGGAACTTAATCTGCCCTGACATCTCTGTTCTGGAGCTTGCGTTGCAGGATAGAGGGCGTTTGGGTTGCAAGTTGATTGGCAAACGCTTCGCTCTCGCGAATATCTTGGCGAACTTCCTCTAGGTGGTCGTAGTAATAGGCGAGGGCAGAGTGAACATCGGCTAATGTGATGCTGGGATAGTGATAGACGATGTCATCGGGAGACATATTCAGATATTCGTACCAGACCACAACATCCTGAACTCGTATGCGGTGCCCCGCAATTCGTGGCTTACCTCCACAAATACCTGGTGTGATTTGAATATGTTCTGCGCTAACGACTGTCATAGAAATCTTCTTGCAGCTTTGGTTTCTATATTCTAGATGCTTACATCTGTTGCAAGAGTATTCATGCAAATACTGGAGTTGCACTCTATGCAAGGCAAAGTTTCATAGGTTACGAACGATTTTTTGTAGCGAGGAATTGATTACAGAATAAGGTGAGGATGAATTGCCATCCGTCCCACAGTTTCGAGGTTAACCGTCAGAATAGAGAGAGTATCTGCGATCGCTTCCCCTATCTACAATGTCTCAGGGCTACCGTTTCAAGACCACTGCTGTTGTCCGCTGGTTGTTGCCAAGCGCCGATTATGCAGTCCCAAGATTTGCCTCATACCTCTTCCACTCGTGATTTCTATGCCAATCTGCCTCCCGTGCAGCGATTTCGGGAGGTCATGAATCCGGCTGTGTATGCGGATGCACCAGCGGATTGGTATGTGATGGTGACGGATGTGGTTAACTCAACGGAGGCGATCGCCCAGGGTCGTTACCAGGATGTGAATCTGTTGGGAGCCAGTTCCATCATTGCGGTGCTGAATGCCGTGCGCCCATTGGATGTGCCCTTCGTATTTGGTGGCGATGGGGCATCGTTTCTGATTCCGCCGGAGGCGTTTGTGGCGGCTCGGGATGCACTCCTGGGGGTGAGGGCTCTGGCGGCGCAGCGGTTTGGGCTGGATTTGCGGGTGGGTAGTGTGCCCGTTGCCACGGTGAGTGCCCATACGCCCATCCGCGTGGCGCGGTTGCAAATTGCGGATACCTACTTTCAGGCCAGTTTCCTGGGGGGTGGCATCAGTTATGCGGCGGAGTTGGTGAAGCTGGACTCTGCCTATCGCCTGGAGCAATCGCCATATTCAGCCAAAGCTGATTTGACGGGGCTGGAATGTCGGTGGAAGGAAATCCCCAGTTGTTGTGGACATACTCTGAGTTTATTGGTGGCAGCGATGCCCAGCAGTTCCATTCCTGAAGAGCAAATTTATCGGAATGTGCTGCAGGCCATTGAGCAGATCTATGGTGTGAGCGATCGCTACCGCCCCATTTCTCCAGCAACCCTGAAACTATCCTTCCACCCGCACAAATTGATGGCAGAGATCAAAGCGCGATCGCCCTCCCTCCGTTTCAAAGATCGGCTTGGCTACTTCCTACGCCTGGTTCTAGAAAATATGCTGGGCACTGTGTTTATGGGCTTCCGTCTGAAGGTGGGGGGTGTCGATTGGGGCGCTTATAAACAAGAGGTGTGTGTCGTTTCGGACTATCAAAAAATTGACGACATTTTGCGGATGGTGATTGCGGGAACCCCGGCTCAAACCGAAGCACTGCAAACCTATTTGGAGCAGGAATGTCAGGCCGGACGGCTTATATATGGCATCCACATCAGCGATCGCGCCCTGCTCACCTGTATGATTATCGATCGCCGCCACAATCACTTGCATCTGGTGGATAGCGCGGATGGAGGTTACACACTAGCCGCAAAGGATTTGAAAGTCCGCTTGCACCAGCAGGTGAGCAATTGGAATAGCTACATTAATCTGCTGCGGAAACGACGGCAGCGGCATCCTCACTGACATAGCGCTTACGTGTTCCGGGAAGATCCTGATTAACTGACAAAATTTTCCCCTCATCCCCCAACCCCTTCTCCCACAAGGAGAGAAGGGGAGCCAGAAGGCTATAGATACTTTCAAAGCCCCTCGCCCGCTTTGGGAAAGGGGTTTGGGGTGAGGGCTGGTGAAGTTTTGTCGGTCAACCAGGCTAAAATCAATCATTTTCTTTAAACCCCGTGCTACGGGGCTTGAAAAAAGAGGTCGCTACTTGCATACCCTCAAACGCTGGGGAATAGGTTTGGGTGGAGTTAAGCGATCGCTTCGTCGATAGCGCTGGGTACGCTCTCCGTAGCTACGGATTGTGCTCGAATAATTGTTTGCCACTTTCGGGCACAATCTTACGGAATCCTTAATCGGCTTCTTGTAGTGGAGTCTAGCTTGCTCTGATATGTTCCAAATGCAACTGGGTCAGGGCTGCATCTACACTTCCTCCTAACCAATTGTTTGAAACGTTTTAGCAGCGTTGCTGGTGCGTTCAACATCTACAGCAATCCGCGTTTCACCCAGTGGGAAGGACGATCAGAAACAGCATTGTTAGACTTGATACCCTAGGCGATCGCATTCATCCTCCTGATTCTTGAATTCTCTAGCGAGCGGGTATAGTTCCCATGCCGAACCTTTCAAGTGAAGTGGCGGTCGCAACCTACGGACTCACAAAGCAGTTTGAACGCCAAGTTGCGGTCAATGATGTCGACCTCACCATCCGAGCGGGTGAAGTATACGGTTTAATTGGCCCCAACGGTGCTGGCAAGACAACCCTGATTCGGATGCTCGCCACGGCTGAGGAACCGACTATTGGCGAAATCTATATTAACGGCGAACGGCTGCTATTCAATCAATCGATGCCGCACCTCAAACGGTTGATTGGCTATCTGCCCGACGACTTCCCTCTGTACGACGACCTGACGGTTTGGGATTACCTCGACTATTTTGCGCGGCTCTACAAACTCCGCAACCCCCACCGCACCCGCCGACTTCACTACGTGCTCGATCTGGTGCAACTGAGCCCCAAACGCAATAGCTTGATTGCAACCCTCTCTCGCGGGATGAAGCAACGCCTCAGCCTTGCCCGCACCATCATTCACGAACCCATTTTCTTGCTCCTCGATGAACCTGTTTCCGGTCTCGACCCGATCGCCCGGATGCAGTTTCGCGAAATCATTCGATCGCTCCAAGAAGCCGGGATGACGATCCTCATTTCGTCCCATGTCCTTAGCGATCTGGCGGAGCTATGCACCTCCATCGGCATCATGGAGCTGGGATTTTTGGTGGAAAGTGCTCCCCTGACTGAGCTATACGATCGCCTCAGTCGGCAACAAATTCTGATTTCAACCCTGGGCACGTTAGAACCATTACAGCGTCACTTGAAAGCTCACCCCGGTGTGTGCCATGCAGAAGTGGTGACCGGACAAAATACCCTACGGGTCAACTTTGATGGCGATACAGAAGCAACAGCGGCATTGCTGCGATCGCTCATCCAAGCTGACATTCCCATCACGGGCTTTAATCCCACACGGGAGGATCTGGAAACCATTTTCCTAAAGCTGGGACACCAGCAAGCATCCTAGCGAACACAACCCACGCGATCGACCCACGCACAACGCACTCAAACGGAGTTCTGACTCATGTTCACCCATTGGTTTGATTGGATTGGCGATGTTAATGCTCAAATGTTTCGGGAATGGAAAGGTCGGCTGAAGCCCCAGACTGTGCTGATTATCATCGGGTTAGCGATCGTCGGGCAGACATTGCTGATGTTCAACTTCTATTCCCAACTTCCCGGCGACTCGGGCTATCCCACTCAGTTTTGTCAGGTGAATCCTTCGAGCTACACCTGCATGTTAAATGAGCAAGGACATCCCATGATCCAATGGGACAAGTGGTGGAACGCCATTTTCCGTTCGATCAACTGGTTCTTGATTTTGCTGGCGATGTTGCCAGGGGTGTACTTTTTGGCGACAGATATTGACCGGGAGGAGCGTCAGGGCACCCTCGACTTCATCCGCCTCAGTCCACAATCGAGTCGGAGCATTCTTCTGGGTAAAGTTTTGGGCGTTCCGGTACTAGCCTATCTGGCGATCGCTTGCGTCTTGCCGCTCCAATGGTATACCGCCGTACAGGCCAGCGCCCCACTGAAATTCCTGCTCAGCTTCTACCTGATGCTAGGGGCAGGGTGTCTATTCATTTACAGCGCAACCTTACTCGGTGGCTTTCTGAGTAAGCGCCAAGTCAATTTGATCGGAATCCAAATCGGCTCCACCCTCTCCCTCATCATGGTGCTGTCGGTTTTGATTTGGTTTATACCCGCCTATGTATCGTGGAACTTGCTAACAACCTGGCGTCCCTATTCTCCGTTTCTGCTCGGTCCGGGGGGACCAACAGCGCCCAATCCCTTTGTTTGGTTTAGCCTTCCGATCGGTAGCAGCGCTCTAGTAGCTCACGGCTTTACGCTGGCAGTTTTGGCGCTGGCCAGCGTCTGGATTTGGCAGGCGATCGATCGCTGTTTTCGCAGTCCCGGTCGCACAATCCTGAGCAAATCGCAAAGTTATAGTTTGATCGCATTTCTGGAACTGCTAGTCGTTGGCTTTTTCTTCCAGAATATGGATTATCACTACTACTATTCCGACTATTACATCGATCAGTTGATCAGCTTCACCCTGCTCAACCTGCCGATCTTCTTAGGGCTAACGTTTTTGCTCGTGAACCAGCGTCAGGCATTGTTTGACTGGGCACGGTTTCGCCATGTGGACACCGCCAATGCTCGAGTGGCTAAGGACGGCATGGTGCCCACCTCTCCACGTCCCCGCCTCTGGAAAGACTTGCTGTTGGGTGAAAAAAGCCCTACCAATCTGGCGATCGCCTTCAACCTGTTCATTTTTGCGAGCTTCACCTGCCTGTGGGTTGCCAGTTGGGGGCGTGAGTATCACCCCGCCTTCATATTCGCCACAATTCTTCTGACCGTGAATATGATGGCGATTTACGCCGCTATCATCCAGCTCATGATGATGATGAAAAATAATAAGCGGTTTATCTGGACGATTATCACATTGGCGCTATGCATGGGCTTACCCCTCGTGTTCACCGCCATCACCGTCGAACGCTATGACCTCCATGCAATCCGCTGGCTGCTACTATCCCCCATTCCCATTAGTACGCTGTACTACAACTCCCACGAGTTGAGCATGAACCTAATTTTCCAGGCATTTGCGGTGCAGCTAACGACCTTGGTCGCGCTGAACGGCAAACTCACGCTGCAATTGCGTCAAGCCGGAAAATCGGCTTCCAAAACCTTACTGGATGATGCGACTCAGCAACGGCTCGCCGCTCCACCCCTGACGGACTAAGGCGTTTTCTTGCAAAGAATATACCCGCTGGCTTCGACTGCGCTCAGCCAGCTAGGTGTTGGGTGTCCTGAGCGAAGTCGAAGGACACAGGCTTAAAGGGTACAATCTTCTCCGGAATTCTCCTAAGTAAACGCCCATCACATGCATCGATCGCCTACACCGTGGGAGACAGCAGCATGCGATGGAGCTGATAGCGGTAGTCAGTGTCTAGATACGGCTGCCGCTGCTGTTCCCAACTCGCAAGCAGGGATTGCTCTTGCTCCCGAATCGCTGCATGCAACTGAGGTGCCGAGGTCTTTGTCATGTTGTGCTTTGCCAATATTCGCTGGAGCACCTGAATATCTTGCAACCCTCCCAGTGCATCTTGCAGCGATCGCAGTCCTTTGACCCAGTCTTTGAACTCTTTGCCATAGAAAGGGGTGAAGAAGTCCGATTGATAGCGGGTAAACTTGCAAGCTTTCCGGAGATCATGCAGCATTTCGGCCTTGCTGGTCGTCACGCCATCGGCTGCAATCAGCCAGCCCGCATGCAGCAACGACTGCGAGAGCAGAGGGCCGAGGAGATCGGGCAAGACAGTTTGAATCGAAAATGTCCCCAGAGCTGTTAAACGGGGGTCGGCGATCCAGGCTTCGTAGGACAGCTTGAGGTTTTTGTAGCGGTTTTGAACCAGGGTGTCTTCAGCTTTTGCCTTAACCTTGTGGCGCTGTCGCTCGAGTTTGGCGATCGCCCTCGATAACTGGGCTTTTTCATCGCCATCGAGCTTAGGCAAATAGTCTGCCTGAAGCGACTGGAGCTGGACATCCAAATCCCGTAAATTTCCCAACGCTTTGGTGAGCGATCGCACCCGTCGAGCTGTGGCGGCTTTGGGCATGGCGATCGCGCCCTCAAACACGCTCAACGCTGTACACAATCGCCGACTGCTCACCCGCATTTGGTGCAACGGCTCTGGATCAGTATCAGCCAGGACGCCCTTTTCGCACTTCACCATGGCCTGGTAATGCTCGCGAATGATGCTGTGGGCATAGTCACCCAGCGCAATAGCGGAGGAAGGTTTTGCTTTCTTGGCAGTAGATTTCTGGCCCGACGCCTTAGTTGCCGACTGCTTTGCAGACGCCGACTGCTTTGCAGACGCCGACTGCTTTGCAGACGTTGTCTTGGCTTTGGAGCGACTCGTAGAGGCACGCTGGGATGTGCGTTGGCTCGTTTTTTTGCGGGATGTAGAAGCTGACCGCTTCTCTTCTTTGGGTTCAGACATGGTTGAGACGTCTCACATCCGTTCGACAGAAGTTGTCATAATAACCTATTCTTAACCAAAATCGAGCGATCGCAATACCCCCATCCGGATGATTGCTGAGTCTACCATCATCTCAAATGCTTACAGAGAAATACATTGTATCGATTGCAATGAACGCAGTAAAAGACTTCACATCCTCCTCCTCGCCAAGATGGTTAAGGGAGTTTAGTCATTCCTTAACAATTCAGTCGATTGCATCAAGAGGGCTGACGCGAATCGAGCGCCATCCTGCCCAAATGCGTTTGGGTGAAACATCATTTTCTCAATCAGCTATGCTGATTCGTTGACGCTGTAGGCGCTCAGCACCCGCACTATCAATCAGCGCGATCGCCAATAGAGATAATGCGACGGATCTCATCGGAGCGGAAGCCAATCGCCATCGGTCGCCGAATACCGGGTAACACCTGGACATCGTAGAGTTCTTCAACCACTCCTTCGATGCGAAGGCTATGCACCAGATCACCGGTACGTAAATCAATCACAGCCAGCCCACAGCGAGGAACAGCTCCCTTACTAGCCAAGGCATCATCCAATGGCAATCCCTGAAAGCTCTTGTTGTGGCGCGGTTCGGATAAACCAACGATCGCAAAATCTCCATGAAAGGCTAGACCCCGCAAATACCCAGGGCAAAAGGTAACCGCCTCAAACTGTCCCCGTTCCAGGTCGAGATAACCAAACTCTCCCGTCCCCGAGTTGAGTAGCCAGAGGCGATCGCGATACCAGCGGGGTGAATGCGGCATCGATAGCTCCGCTGCAATCACCGCATTCGCCTCAATATCCAAGACGCATCCACCCCGTGTCCGGACATCTCGCCAACCATCGGCCACATCGCTTTGGCTCACACTCGTCATGTAGCGGGGTTTCCCATCTCGCAGAGCCAAACCATTGAGGTGGCAGCGATCTTCCGCCGCCAGCTTCGATAGAAATGGGGGTTGCCAGAGGGGAATAAAACTGTGGGTTAGGCTAGGCGTCGCAAGACAACCGAATAAGGTATTAACGAAGATTGGAGGGGCTCCAGCAATCTCGTGATCCGGAACCGCAACATCGTGAATATCCAAATCCCCGGTGACATAGCTCATCTGCGGCACATAGAGCGCGTCATAGCCCTGATGGGTTTGCCCCGGCTCCAACGCATTCTCAAACCGCCACAACTGATAAAGGGTGCTAAGCCACAGGCTGTTTTGGTGAACGCACAAACCCATGCAACGCTCGAAGGTGCGCTCGAACACCGACAAGCGGCCATCCCGCTGGAGGCCAATCAAAAAGAATTTGCCCGCTTGATAGGTTGTGAAGACGAGGCTCAGATTCTGTTCCAACAACCAGGCAGTCAGCTGCCGCGAGCCAGTCAGGCTCAGGGCGGGTGGTTGAGGCGTTGAAGAGGTCATAGGAGAAGCGGGGTTCAGGTTCAACCAGGATGGGGAAAGGTCGGAAGATCCACTGCTGCAACCGAGTCAATTTTCTTCAGTGGGCGAAACGGATAGACCCGTGGCGCGGGAGTCGTGCCAGTGTGGGTTTGCAAATCGGGGGCATCCGATTCCGTTGCGGTTTGTACCGCGTTGGCCGCTTGCTGGAAAATTTCCTTGGGCATCGATAGACGTGGCTTCGAAGGGACAGAGGGAAGGGCGCTTTCCTGAGCGAGCTGAGAAGCACTGACCGTTTGCGCGGTCGCAGGATGAGTGGGCTGGTCGCTGGATGGCGCTTGTCGCGTTGGGTTGGGGTCAGCAGCAGTAGACGACGCATCCGCCTCGCCTCCGAGCAAATTGGTAATCAGGGAACGAAACTCCAGTGCCGCTGCTTGCAAGGCATTGGATGATGCCTGCACCTCAGGATCATTTTGCCAAGCCGTATCAGCAGAGGAATCCGCTGCCGCTAAATGGGATGGCGGCAAGGGCGCGGCATTCGAGGGCACAGCATTGATAGACGTTGTGCTTGCGACCGGAGCGCCTGCAGCGGAGGGAGCGGGCAGATCCGTAGGAGGGGTGAGGTCAGCAGGAAGGGAGGTGCCGAGGAAGGTATCGAGCTTGGTGGGCAAACCGCGCTGGGCATTGGGTGCCGACCAAGGCTGGATTTGCGGAACCCTGGGCGCGGGGGGAGGGGCTGCGAAGGCGGCGATCGCCCCAGCATCTGTAGTAGCGCCAGGGTTTAGCTCTGTCGTTCCCGGTGCCACTGCTCCCTGGGTCAACAGAGAACTGGGTTGAGCTGGATTCGATACTTCTAGACAACGCTCCAAGGCCGCTTTAAATTGCAGGGTATAGCGCTGCTGCCGTTGCAAACGCATGTGCAAATCCTGGCAGGTGGCCTCACTCTGCTGCAACTGCTGGCTTTGTGCTTGAGCCCGTTGCTGGAGGCTAGCGCATTCGGTTTCTAGATGAGCAACGCGCTGCTGACTTTGATTGAATTGCTCCGTCAGGGTTTCGATCAAAATCTGCTGTCGCTGGGTCGTTTGGTGCGCCCCTTCTAGTTCTTGAAAGACCTGGGCAACTTGTTCAGCAGACGGCGATGCCTGCGCGTTGCTTACGCTGCTTGGGAAAGCCATTGGAGAGGTTGGGCGATCGCCCTCATTAGTCTGAGCCTGTTCCAGGGCATCCTCCAGGTGCGCCACCCGATCCAGCAGCGCGCTGTTGCACTGGTTGAGTTCCTGAATCAAGCTCACGAGTTCCGCAACATCGGGCTGAACCACTGCATCAGTCACACCCTCGCGATTGGCGCTACTGGGGTTAGGCGGCAGTGGCGGATTCATGGCAGCGACTGATGACTGGGGTGGCAGCGTGCGGGTTGACCAATTAGGTAAGTCAATTTCCTGATCGGAGGATGCTTGGGTTGGGGATGGCGATGGCGACGCCGCACCCGATGCACCCCCATGCAAATCGGCTAGCACCTGATCCGCTTGCTCCAGAGCACTCACGGGCATCGCATTCGGTGGATTAACAGGGTGCCATTCCTGCTCGGCTGATGATGGAAATGCATCCGAGGAGGCAACATCGCCATCAGTTTCGGCGGCATCTGCAAAGTCTTCCCACCCGGAATACCAGTTGGCCGAACTATTGGCCGAACTATTTGGGGTGTCGTTTGCATTAACGTTGGGTTCAGCAGGATGTTGCTCACTCATGATGAAAACTAGAAGTGACTAAACAGAAGGGATGACAGCGATGAGTGGAATGTACCAAGGGATAGCAATCTGATTGCAAACCGATATAGCGAATATTGATCTAAAGCAAATATCTTGAACCGAACGTTTTGATAGGTTCTAATGATGCGACAGAAAAAGCAGACCACTTGTGTTCATCTTTCAAGATAGCGATACTTTCCGACTTTCTATTCCAAACGGGTTCCTTAAATTCGCCATCACGTTCCTGACAACTCGTCATCGAGAAAAAGAAACTGGATTGAGGAATGATGCCATGTTCCCTGCAAAGTAGCACAGAAATTCTAACTGACAATTCAATGCCCATAAACTTAAATTTTAGCCAAGCATCAATCTGTCCAGGTTTGAGCTATATTCGGCAGCGACGCATTGCATTCCACAGCCGTCTCTCCTGTCTACTTTTGTATAGGCCTACGTCTCGTGATTAGAACAGACGATTATTTGAAACTCTCTCGGTGCAAGCGTTTCAAAATCAAGCTGTGGTTGACACCATGTAATATTGACGGAGCTATTTCCCGACAAATTGAGCTTAGCGTGGAGCAACGTTGTCTGACCCCAGTAACGCCTCGTGCAGGAGGCTCTGGTGAAGTCGAGCGCGATCGATGATGGCATGGATGCGATCGCCCGGCAGGGCATCTCCATTGGCATAGAGTTCCAGCCAGGTTTTGGCGATCGCCCCTTTATCTTCGGGAATCTCATCCAGGAGCCAGCCCGGTAGCTCCAACTCCTGCATCACCTGGGAAACCTTGGGGTCGTAGCTGAGGGCGAAGCACCGACATTCGGCAGCAGCGGCCATGATGACACCATGTAACCGCATGGCGATCGCCATCTCTACGCCTTGGAAGAGTCCCCGCAATTGCTGGGGATGGGAGAGCGTCAAGATTTTGCTGACACCCGGTAATCGCGGTTGGATGGCTTCGGCCAGAGGCAGATCCTGGGTCAAGTGAAAGGGCACCAGAAGCACACAAGCTTGGGTCGATAGCTGGAAATCAATCAATGCCTGGGTCAGCACTTCCAGGCGGGCAGGGGTGAGTTTGGGATAGGGACGTAACACTACCGCCACCCGTGGCGCAGGCAAATCCCACAAACCAGGAACGGGTTCGCGATCCAGCGCCCACACGGGATCAGGAGCCAGGGTGAAGGGGATACCCCAGTCCGACAGCTTTTGCGCAGAGCCGCGATCGCGCACACTCACCGCAGTGCAATGGGAAAAGGTATATCGAGTGAACCAGTGGGTGAATGAGCGGTGCAATGGACCAATGCCCTGCCCCCAGGCCAGGGTTTTCAACCCCATCCGCTGCGCCAAGGTCATGATGCCGCCGTAGTACAACGGGTTCAGCCAGCTGGTTGCATCCTGCATCAAACTACCGCCGCCCCAGATGAAAGCGTCGGACTGGCGCAGGGCGGCAATGACGTGAGGGATGGACTTGCGATCGCACGCCTCGACACCATAGTGGGACTGGGTCCAAGGTGGGTTGCCCGATAGCACCAGCGGCGTAACTTCAGGGGGCAACATCTGCAACAACGTTGCCAAAAGCGCCTCATCGCCGCCATTGCCCATGCCATAGTAGCCACACAAAACGGCTCGCATCGCGCCACAAACCCGTAATTCCCTTACTCTCGCCT
>JBCBSJ010000122.1:0-13382 GCA_039819245.1 Cyanobacteria bacterium J06638_20 | reverse complement strand
GCGGGCGGCGTAGGGTTTTAGGATTTTAGTTTTAATTGCATCTACCGATTTAATAGGGTCTATCTATCAGGGCTTATGCATTTTGTTGAGAGCACAGGCGCATCTACTCGTGTCTGCCCGCTCAACAAAATGCTGATTATAAAGAAAAGCGTAGAATCGCCTGAGACAAAGAGGAAAGTTAGCGTATATAGTTAATTCTTGATCGTTTGGCTGGTCACTGATTTTCCACAGATGCAGTCCATGCCCTGCTAGTACAGCATTTTTCCACTATGGCTGATTCGACTTCTAATCCGATGCGTCTGGCAAAACGGCGATCGCCCTTCCCCTGGCGCTATACCCTCGATACTCTAGCTTTACTAGTTTGGGCTGGGTTGCTTCTACGATTTTGGATAACAGGGCGAATCAATGTGCTGCTGCACCCCGACTATGTCTGGTTAGCCGTATCGGCCGGTTTCTTTCTGCTCGGCTTGGGGCTATGGCGGGGGCGGTTGCTGTTGACGGCCACCGGGCGGCGTATCGCCAGCGCTCAATCCACCCCTCAAGCACAGATGCAGCACTTCAACCTGTTTCCCCCAAGCTGGAGCAGTGCGGTCTTGCTGGTGGTAGCGCTGTTTGGCTTGCAGTTTGTGCCGCAGCCTTTTTCTAGCCAGATGGCGCTAGATCGAGGGGTTGCAGACACTCTGACGATGACACGATCGCAACCCCAATCTTTTCGGGGCGGTACACGCCCCGAGGATCGATCGCTAATCGATTGGGTGCGAACCTTGAATGTCTATCCTGAGCCCGACGCTTACGAGGGTCAATACGCCAGTGTAGAAGGGTTCGTCATCCACTCTCCCGAACTCCCCGACGCTTATTTGATGCTGGCACGATTCGTCATCACCTGCTGTGCAGCGGATGTGTATCCGGTCGGCCTACCCGTTAAGCTGACGGGCGATCGCGCCGATTATCCTGCCGATGCCTGGTTTCGAGTAGACGGCAGCATGGCGACCGAAACTCTCAACGGACAACGACAACTGGTGATTCAGCCAGAGCAACTGGTTCCCATCGATGAACCCGAAAACCCTTATGAATATTAAGAAACACCATCTAAATGTTAAGTCTGTTAAAGTGTAGGTCTGAATCTCGACGCCAAGAATGTGTAGGTAGAAATGAATCCCATCAGAAGCATCAGAATTACAATCAGGTTGAACCAAAAGGCTGACTGATTTTATGCCCTTTTAGGGGTACTCTGTTGTTTGATGGTTTGGGTTAATGTGTTCTAAATCCTATTTCTAATTTTCTTCTGCTAATTTACGTTAAGTTACTAACTGCAACGGATACGGATATGAGTTTACCGATTACGCACTAATGCTTACATGGTCATAGCCGTTGGGTTGCTAAATCCCGCTCCGCTGAATCTCTGTGCATCCGCCCCTGTGTGCATCCGTCCCATTACACATCAGCCCATTACACACAAGGCTCGTTACACACAAAGATGGTGAACTGTTGAATTCATCGTTGCCCTTCCCTAATCGAGCGATCGCATCTAGATCGCGTTAAGGTTAGAGGCATGTTGTAGCGGATTTCCGAATAAGCCTGGTCTTACCTTTATTAAGTGTTAGGAAACTGGTGCATTAATGAAATCGTTTCAACAACGTGTTCGCGATATCACCGAACCCCTCACTAATATGCGCCAGGAGAACTGGCCCACTTCCCGTCGCCGCAAGAATGGTGCGGCGGTACGGCTGTTCTTGCCAAAACCACCGACCTTGCCAAAATCATCAACATCATCGGAAAAGTCTCATTTGCCAAGGGGTGTCCAGAAATCCCTGCAGTCTTGTTTGAATGTCGTGCGTTGCCCCCCCCCCTGTCCTAAACGAAAACAGAGGAATTGCAAGAAGCGATGGAGTTCTGCTGCAATCTTTGCAGTAGCTGTGGTATCGCTCTCTAGCACGATTGGCTATCGCCTTTACAACGAACCCCAGCTCGCCGTTGGCACCATTTCCCCTCGCACCCTGCGTGCCCCAGATGAAGCATCTGTGGTGGATGAGGAAACGACAGAAAGCAATCGCCAATCCGCACGCATTGGGGCCGTGCCCGTGTTGCAGATTAATAGTGATATAAACCAACAGATCTATCAGGAACTGCAGCATCTGTTGGATGAGGGAGATGCCTTACGCTTGCAAGCCGGGACGTTCCCCTTCGCCTTGCCCTCTCTCCTTTCAACACAAACCCAACGTTACTTGCGGCGCGCTAGTGAAGAGGAATGGAAAGCGGCGCTAGAGCAGGCCGAAGGTCGCTCCCCAGTAACCGCAAGCCTCGAAACACCAACAGCTCAAGCTCTGGCCGTGGTCGAGTTGCAGAACTATCGGCGCTATGCCTCTGAGGATGATTACTCAACCTTACTTCAATCGATTGAGCGTGCACGCAAATCTTACAGTACCGCGCTGGCAGCTCTGTTACAGTCTCCCCCGGCTGGCACATCGAATCCCTTCGCGCCAGAATTGTTTGAGCTAACCGATACGGTATGGCTCACCACGAAATCGGACATCCGCCGCATTCTAGAGCGGATTCTCACCCAGGGTATCCCTGCAGGCTTGCCATCAGACGTTCTTGTCCGTGCCGTTGAGATGCATACCGATGGAGCATTATCAGGAGATGCCGAAACGATTGCGCAACAGATCCTACTGGCAGTTCTAGAACCCAACCTCGTGCAAGACCCAGAACAGACGCGTCTGCGTGCTGAACAGGCCGCCGAAGAGGTCGAATCTGTCGTCATCACCGTGCGCCGGGGGGAAGTCATTGTCGAAGCAGGACAACCTATTACCCAACGCGAGTTTGTTCTGCTCGACCACTTTGCCATGAGCGAACGCGCCATCGACTGGCTGGGTTTGGTAGGGTTTATTGCCTTAGTTAGCGGAGGGGTCGGCATTTTCTTGCTGGTAGAACGGCGCTTCCATCCGGGTCTGCGACGACGAGACTATGCTCTGGTAACACTGCTCACTCTCACGACACCACTGCTAGCAGCCTTAGGCATTGCAGCCACTAGCCTGCCAGCAGTGGGGCTAATCGTCGGTAGCTTCTATGGCTCAGCCTTAGGGGTCACGGTGGTGGGGTTACTGAGCATCGCGCTGCCAATTGGGATGGATCTGGGGAGCCGACATCTGGCCGCAAGTGCGATCGCCAGCTTGCTGGGAGCCTTTATGGCTGGGCGGTTGCGATCGCGGGAAGAACTGGCATTGCTGGGTGGGAGTGTCGGCTTGACCCAGGGACTCACCTACCTGATCTTGAGCCTAATCATCAGCCCATGGACAGCCCCCGTTTGGTACACCGTACTGACGGCATCTATCGTGCAGGCATTGATGGGCGTAGCCTGGAGTGTTACCGCCCTGGGCTTGAGTCCCTATCTGGAGCAGTTGTTCGACATTGTTACTCCTAGCCGCTTGGCGGAATTGTCGAACCCCAATCGCCCATTGCTTGAGCGCCTGGCAGCAGAGGTTCCGGGCACCTTCCAGCACACGCTGTTTGTGGCAACTCTTGCTGAAGCTGCAGCCCGTGAGCTGGGCTGCAATGTCGAATTGGTGCGGGCGGGCACGCTTTACCACGACATCGGCAAGATGCATGACCCCCTAGGCTTTATCGAAAACCAGATGGGTGGCCCGAATAAGCATGACCTGATCGATGATCCCTGGCGCAGTGCCGACATCATCAAGAAGCATGTCACGGTTGGCATCACCATGGCGAAGAAATATCGCTTACCCAAAGCGATTCGCTCCTTTATTCCCGAACACCAAGGCACGATGCAAATTGCCTATTTCTATCACAAGGCAAAGGAACGAGCTGCAGCCGACCCGACCATCATTGTGCGGGAAGAAGATTTCCGCTACGACGGCCCCATTCCCCAGTCGCGGGAAACAGGTATTGTGATGTTGGCCGATTCCTGTGAGGCGGCACTGCGATCGCTCAAGGATGCAACACCAACCGAAGCCCTAGCTATGGTCAACCGCATCTTGCGCGCCCGGTGGCAAGACCAGCAGCTTGTAGATTCTGGGCTAGAGCGCAAAGAAATGTCCATCATTGCCGACATCTTCGTGAAGGTATGGCAAGACTTTAACCACCAGCGCATTGCCTATCCAAAAGCCCCCGTTGCACCACCGCGCCCGTCTCCAGCGACACGCTGAGCTGGAGTCGCTGTCAATTCTCGGCATTGCTGAAAAGCTACATGAATCGAAACTCCGTTTCGATTCATGTAGCTTTTCAGCAATGCCGAGATGGATGACACCCACTGGCTAAAGTCTGAAAATGCCTATCTCTTGATGGCTGGTTCTCCAAGTCCATGTCCCATTCCTGAGCCAACCGATTAGAATCAAGATCGTCATGGGCGTGGGAGAACTTGGCCTTTTCTGACGTTTCCCTCAAATGCTGGCTTTAAGGAAAACGGCCGCGGTTCCCACGGAATGATATTTTTGCTAATGCTTTTGGATGAATGGCGCGATCGCTATGCTTGAATTGACAGACCTGAAACGGGATATTGATACCTTGTCGCAGCGCCTGGGTAAAACCCAGGAGTATCTTTGACGTTCCTGCCCTCCAAGCCCGCATTGCTGATCTAGAGCAGCGAGCGGCTCAACCAGATTTTTGGGACGATCAATCCATTGCGCAGAAAACGCTACAAGAACTCAACGATCTGAAATCTAACCTCGCGGACTACAAATCCTGGCAGCGCTCCCTGGACGACGCAAGAGCTATCCTGGAGCTGCTAGAGCTAGAAACCGATGACTCGCTGCTCCAGGAAGCCCAAACTAACCTTACCCACGTTGGTCGTGCCCTCGATCAGTGGGAGTTACAAAAATTACTTTCAGGTCCCTACGATGAGCGGGGAGCCGTGCTGACCATCAATGCCGGAGCTGGCGGCACCGATGCACAGGACTGGGCCGAAAGCTTACTCCGTATGTATACCCGCTGGGCAGAGTCTCACAAGTACAAGGTGCATCTGTCGGAAATCTCCGAAGGAGACGAGGCGGGGCTAAAGTCTGCCACGTTAGAGGTAGATGGACGCTATGCCTATGGCTACCTCAAGTCCGAGAAAGGAACCCATCGTCTGGTACGGATTTCTCCGTTCAATGCCAACGGTAAGCGGCAGACCAGCTTTGCTGGGGTCGAGGTAATGCCTATTTTGGATCAAGCCATTGAGCTTGATATTCCCGATAAAGATTTGGAAATCAGTACGTCGCGGGCAGGCGGCAAAGGGGGACAAAACGTCAACAAGGTGGAAACAGCGGTGCAAATCCGCCATGTTCCAACGGGCATTATGGTGCGGTGTACGGAGGAGCGATCGCAACTCCAGAACCGCGAAAAAGCTATGGCACGGTTGAAAGCAAAGCTGTTGGTGATTGCCCAGGAACAGCAGGCAAAGGCCATCTCTGATATCCGGGGGGATATGGTGGAAGCCGCTTGGGGCAACCAGATTCGGAACTATGTTTTTCACCCATACCAGATGGTCAAAGATCTGCGGACCAACGAAGAAACGACCGATGTTGATGGAGTGATGAACGGCGAGCTGGATCCGTTTATCGAGTCTTGCCTACGGGCAG
Source organism: Cyanobacteria bacterium J06638_20 (assembly GCA_039819245.1). Taxonomy (GTDB): domain Bacteria; phylum Cyanobacteriota; class Cyanobacteriia; order Elainellales; family Elainellaceae; genus Vacuolonema. The sequence goes on along the minus strand of JBCBSJ010000122.1, from coordinate 7,806 downwards.
AAAACCAAATGCTCGACACCAACGCTCCGGTTTGATGTCTCCGACCTAATGCAATTTATACTGATCATTCATGTGGATATTACGGATAAAATCTATAGCGTCCGCATGGATGCTCCGTAGGGATGATTGCACTCCCAGGAACCCGAGCCTTATCGCAATAACAGCCATATCAAAGGGGACAAAGGGCTCGGGTTCCTCAAACCGCTAACCGTAGCTTCATTTTGTCCGAATGGAGGTTGGCATTGCTTCCAATGTCCGTTTAGTACTAGATAAGTAATAGAACTCCTAAGAAAAAAGGTTTCGTCTTGTTTTCCTGGAATGGTGGAAGCACCGCATCCACCATCTTATTGGAGACTCGAATGCAAATGTTCAGTGCAGATGTAATGAGGCCATGTTCATGACAGATTCCCAAGGGGCGAATACAAAAGAGACGGATACGCAACCCAAAGCACCTTCCACCGCGGCGATCGCCCAGACAGATACCGCAACCCCAGCAAGTCAGTCAGGGGTTGCAGCGGCTCCAGGGATAGCCACAGAGGAACCCGTTCCCAGCTACGTCAAACTGGCCATGCGGAACATGGTAAAGAAGGGGGGCAAATCGTTGTTCCACTTCACGCTGACGACAGTAGCACTGCTGGGTATCCTAGTTGGGCTGGCCTATGTTACTCGCTGAAGGTTGCGACCCAAAACAAAACCATGATGCTATCTGACTCCCTTGAGGTCGAGGTCGCGCTGCAATTGTCGGAACCTGTTGCATCGCCTGCCGTTGTCCCCCAACCTCTAATGGAAGTAGAGCAATGGCAATGGTGGTTTGATAATTGGTTGAGCTATTTGCAGGTTGATTTGCATCCCCAGCAGCAATACGAAGTGACCATCCGGCTGACGGATGATGCCGAAATGCAAACGCTGAATGCGACCTATCGACAACTCGATCAGCCCACCGACGTGCTAAGTTTTGCGGCGATGGAAACCGCTATGCCGGGTTCGGAAGCAATGCTGGCCGAGGTGCCGCTCTACTTGGGAGACATTGTGATCTCGGTAGAAACGGCGGCGCGACAGGCGATCGCCCAGCACCATTCCCTGGATGTAGAACTCATCTGGTTAACGGCTCACGGGCTACTCCACCTCCTGGGATGGGATCATCCGGAAGCGGCCAGTTTGCAGCGAATGATTGAGCAACAGGAAGATATGCTACAACTGGTTGGCTGCAAAATTCAGTATGATCGTCCAAGCTGATGAATGCTAGCCTGAGCAAAGATTAAGACTGCGCTTTTTGGCTTGGAAGATTCGATTCGCCCCTGGTCGGGTTTTCTGATGTGCTAGTTCCCTCGTGTCACATTCAGTCAAACCGAATTCTACTCCTCCGCGAGATATCCTATGCCACCAACAGAAACGCCTACGCCGTCTGTGTCTTTCCCTAAAGCAAATCGGGAGCTGGCATGGAAGATTGCACCCAGTTTACTGTTGAGTTTTCGCTACGCCTGGGCAGGGATTTCTTATGCATTCTTTACTCAGCGAAATTTTCGGATTCATGTGGTGGTCGGTCTGCTGGCGATCGCCCTGGGACTTTACCTCCAGCTCACCCGCGTAGAGCTGGCCATTATCGGTCTAACCGCAGGAGCCGTGCTAACCATGGAATTGCTCAACACCGCCTTGGAATCGGTGGTCGATTTAACGGTCAAGCAAAGCTACCATGAGCTAGCCAAAACCGCCAAAGATTGCGCCGCCGGAGCCGTTCTGATTTCGGCTCTAGCCTCTGTATTGGTCGCGGGGTTCCTTCTTGTTCCTCCCTTAATCGAAAAGCTACAGACCTTTTTCTAACGATCGTGAATCAAATAAGCTCCAAACCCTGTTTTTGAAAGCGCGGCTAAGCCACGCTTTCAAAAATAAATTGCTGTTTTCAATTTATTCGCGATCCTAACGATTGGATTTCGTCTCTAGAATAGAGATTACTTCGCGAGCCTAGAGATTGCTTCGCAGGACATCAACTTTTCTACCCGCGCGATCGCGTGATTGCCATTTCTCACCATGCTTCTTGTTATTGATAACTACGACAGCTTTACCTACAACCTGGTGCAATATCTGGGAGAACTGGGAGCCGAGCTGCCCGTCGCCCGTGATATCCAGGTGTTCCGCAACGATCAGATTACGCTGGAACAAATACAGCGCCTAAAGCCAGCAGCAATCGTGATTTCTCCCGGCCCTGGTCGCCCTGAAGATGCGGGCATTTCTCCTGATTTGATTCGCGAACTCGGCCCAACAATACCGATCCTAGGGGTGTGTTTGGGGCATCAGGCAATCGGGTTGGTCTTCGGGGGAACGGTAACCTCAGCCAATGAACTCATGCATGGTAAAACCTCAGCCATCTTCCACAAGGATGTTGGTGTGTTTTCGGGGTTAGACATGCCGATGGAAGCCACCCGCTACCATAGCCTGGTGATCGACCGCGCCACTTGCCCAGAAGTGCTAGAAATTACCGCTTGGGTCGAAGATGGCACCATCATGGGCGTTCGCCACCGGAACTTTCCGCATATTCAAGGCGTCCAGTTTCATCCAGAGAGTATTCTGACCCACAGTGGTAAGCAGCTATTGCGCAATTTCCTGACTGCGCTTCCCGCTGAAACCGCACGTCAGCCAGTTGGAGCTGAGCGATCGTAATTCAAGTCGCCAAGCGATCGCCATCAGGGTGGCTAGCCCCAATGCAATGGGAGAGAATTGGATTTTCTCCCACAAATGCTACGTTTTTTTCTACGGCTAAAATGCTGTGCGTCTGCCACTTCACTGTAAGCTAAGTAGTGGTTTTTCGGCTCGTGGATGCTCTCGCCCGCCGTTATTTTGCTTCCATTCTGATTGCGATTGAGGTTCCCTATGAAACGACGCATGTTTGTTACCTACGCCAGTGCAGGTTTGGCCACGGCCTTGGGAACAGGGTTGTTCACTCCGCCGGGGCAAGCACAATCGGCCAGTGTCACGATTCAGTATCTCGGACATACCTGCTTCTTGTTTAGCAGTGGCGGACGACGGTTTTTAGTCAACCCATTTCGTTCTATCGGTTGCACCGCAGGCTATCGCCCACCCAGTGTCAATGCCGATTTGGTGATGATTAGCAGCCGCCTATTCGATGAGGGTTCTCTGGAAAACGTACCAGGCAATCCTCGGTTGTTACAGGAAGCGGGGGACTATGAAGTGAATGGGCAACGGATTCAAGGGATTCAGATTGCCCATGACCGCGAAGGGGGACGGCGCTTTGGCTTCAATGTCATTTGGCGCTGGGACATGGCTGGTCTCAACATCACTCATATGGGCGGTGCCGCTGCCCCGGTTGAGGTGGAGCAACAAATCCTGGTCGGACGGCCCGACATCATGCTTGTCCCTGTCGGGGGAGGACCGAAGGCCTATAACCCGCAAGAAGCGAGAGCGGCGATCGAGATGCTCAATCCCCGCATCATCATCCCCACCCACTACCGCACTTCAGCCGCAGACCCCAATGCCTGCGATATCACTCCCATTGATGATTTCCTGGCAGTAATGGACGGCACACCCGTGCAGCGCCAAGGCAATACCTGGACCGTCAGCACTGGCAGCTTACCCAGCGAGGGACGGCGGATTGTGGTCATGAGCTACCCCACATAGATCGACCCACATAGATCGACCCACATAGACCGCCAATTTCGGATAACGCATGTCCTCAAGGACTTGAAAAAGCCCACTGCAAGGATTAGGTTGCACCTAATCCTTTCGTGGGCTTTATTGTTCGCTAATCCCTAATACCAATTCTACGAAAACCAAAACCAAATCATTTTTTTGAAAGCCGCGCGGCGCGCGGCTTTCAAAAAAATGATTTGTAGTGGGTTCTTGGCGAATTGGTATAAAAGAGCAGACAACCAAGTACTGGCTTCTGTTCTCTGCATTGAAATAGTCTGTAACGTTTGACCTGGCGTCTTTTGACGGATATTTCTCGCTCTCGCACAATCATTCATGAATTTTCGTTGGTTTTCGTTGGTTCTTGCGAATTCCAACAGGTTTTGTGAACTTGAGAGGCTAAATGAATGAAGTTGAAATTGGCGTGTGTTTTGAGTGTGGTGTTTGCGATCGCCCTATTTCTTGTCCCATCTGCGATCGCAGCGGATTTGGCAACAGGGGCGCAGGTGTTTAGCTCAAACTGTGCCGCCTGCCATATGGGTGGGGGCAACGTTATAAACGGGGCAAAAACCCTCAAAAAAGCAGATTTGGAGCAGTATGGGAAGGACTCCCTCGAAGCGATCCAAACGCAGGTTAGAAATGGCAAAGCAGCAATGCCTGCGTTTGGAAGCCGCCTCACTGACAAGCAAATCGAAGCGGTTGCGGCCTATGTCCTCGACCAAGCGGAGAAGGGCTGGTAGCTCCAACGTTCTACTCTGTTGCCAAACGCTCTACCTCAAACCCTGTAAAACATCCGTGCATAGGGCGTTTGGTTATCATCTTTGCCTAAGTTGCCAATATGAGCTGCAAACGTGAGAGGAACCATGCACCTGATTCCGCACTTCGTATGGATCATCGTGATTGCTATCGGGCTTTGGTTCAGTGCTGGAACACATCCGGCTCGGGCGTTGCATATCCCTGACACAACCTTGGCGACATTTCAGGAACAATCGCCTGCGATTAGCGATTCCTTCCAGGCTGGCGTGGCTGCCTATCAAGCCGGACATTTCCAAGACGCGGTTTTGGCTTTCTCTGACATGTTGAAAGCTCATCCACTTTATCTGAAAGCCTATGGCAATCGGTGTTTGGCTTATCTACAACTAGCTGAGTATGACCGAGCCATCGCTGATTGTACAGACGCCCTAAAGCTCAATGCTCAAGATGGCAGCATTCCCACGTCAGCCAACACAGAACTCTATCTCAATCGCGGCTTGGCCTACTATCGTCTAGCCAAGTATGGGCAAGCGATCGCAGATTTTGACGCGATCCTTGCGACCTTGCCGGACTATCGCGCTTTCTACAATCGCGGTTTGGCAAAGTTTGCATTACAGCAGTATGCGTTGGCGATCGCCGACTACGACCAATCGATTCGCCACAGCCCCTCCTTGTCCATACAACGATTAGCCACGGTGTACGATGACCGAGCCATTGCCTACTTAGCCCTCCAGCAAGCGGACAAGGCGATCGTCGATCTCACCCAAGCCATTGCCCTACGTCCCAGCGATCAACGGGCCTTCTTCAACCGCGCCTGTGCCCATCACCAACAGGGAGAGTACCTCTTGGCTCTTCAGGACTTCCAGCAGGTTTTAGCCCTCGATCCCAACCACTTTCAGGCACAGTTTAATGTTGGGCTGATTCATCGCCAGCTAGGTCATCGGCAACAAGCCTATGCCTTCTTAAAGGAAGCAGCGATGGGGTTTTATGAAAATGGAGAAATGGTGGCGTTCGAGGCAGCACTCGAAATTTTGCAACAACTGCAAACCGACAAATCTGCGATCGGCTAAGAACGCCAGCAGTTCTTCATCCTAAGCTGATGCGGCTATTGCGCGCTGCATGCGCAATAGCCGCATCCTACGCAATGAGCTGTGGGGCATTCAAAAGGTGATGGGTTTTCCAAAAAGCACAGCACAATACCCAAAAAACACCCAAAAAACAAAACGTCCCCCGAGAAGGAAGGACGCAGACTTGTCAGTGATTTCACTGCACCATCATAAAACGTCTGGTGATCAAGTCAAGGGGGCGATCCCCACTTTCTTTACCTCTATCCACAGAAATATTTTACTTACACCATATCTAGTATCTGCCCTCTGAGTACAGGTTATACTAATTCGCTAAGAACCCACTACAGATTATTTTTTGAAAGCCGCGCAGTGCGCGGCTTTCAAAAAATAATCTGGTTTTGGTTTTCGTAGAATTGGTATTAAATACCAGAGACCTCTTGATAGCTTGATTCGGGAAAACCGTGAAATTCTCTGGCATTTTGCCGATGTCTGAGTAGAGTTGAGGAGGCGCATTCCGCAAAGGGCTTAGAAGGCTATGAAAACGGACTCATCTGCAATGGCGGTGCGATCGCCCTGGACGGTTGTGCTGTTGGTAATGCTGGTGTTCGGAATATTTTTTCGGCTGGTCAACCTAGAAGGGAAGGTCTTCTGGGTTGATGAAGCCTTCACGGCCTTTCGGGTGTCGGGCTACACCGAAGCAGAGGTTTTGCAAGTCTGGGCCGAGGAACCGCTCACAACGGTAGGTGAGTTAGCTCAATATCAATTTCCCAGCGCCGAGCGGAGTGTCGTGGGTACCGTGCGCGGGCTAGCGACCGCCGAGCCACAGCTTCCGCCGTTCTACTTTGTACTGACCCGCTGGTGGGTGATGCTATTTGGCAATTCTGTCGCGGTGATGCGAAGTTTTGGGGCGATCGCCAGTCTCGCCACCCTTCCCTTACTGGCGCTCCTCTGCCAAGCATTATTTCCAGCTCGCATCAACGCCTACATCGCCGTTTGTCTCATGGCGGTGTCTCCTTTCCAGATCATTTACGCCCAAGAAGCCCGCCCCTACAGCCTTTGGACTCTGCTAACAGTGGCAGCTTGTTGGGCACTGCTACGGGCGATTCGCAAAAACCGTTGGAATGACTGGGTCCTTTACGGTAGCATCCTCGCCCTATCCTTTTACACCTTCCTCTACACGCTGTTTGTTGCGATCGCCCATGGCATTTTCATGGTTTGGCATCGGCGATCGCAACTACCAGCCTTTGCCCTCAGCCTGGGAGGGGCGTTGTTAGCCTTTGTCCCCTGGATGGTGGCGATCGCCCTCCATTGGCAACAGGGACTCCAACTGGCCAGTTGGCAGCGACAATCCTCACCCCAAGGCTTGCTCGCGTTGCCCGTCGCTTGGATGTTGCACCTCACCCGCACCTTCCTCGACTTCGACCAGCCCTATGGATTTGGGCTCGACCGCCTATTTCCCTATGGGCTGGTGGTGCTGGTGGTGCTGGCGGGTGTTGGCTATGCTTTGGTGCAAAGTCAAAAAACAGCACCCACTGAAACCTGGCACTTTCTGCTCTTACTGCTGCTAGTTCCGGCACTGGGGGTTATCCTGCCCGATCTGCTCACAGGTGGGCAGCAATCCATCGTCAGCCGTTACTTTGTGCCCTGCTGGGTGGCGTTGATTCTGCTCGTCGCTCATGCCCTGTCAGAGGCGATCGCCGCACGGCTAGGACGGCTCACCCTGGCAGGGTTGCTGGCCTTGAGCATCCTATCCTGTGGTACCAGCGCGCTGGCGTTGACATGGTGGAACAAGGAAGGAGGCTACATTCCCTACATTGCCAATTCCATCAACCAAACTGACAATCCGCTGGTCGTAACGGTCAGCGATTGGTGGCTCTTTTCCCTGGCCCACAACCTGCATCCCGAAACACCGTTTCTCATCCTCACAGATATAACTGAGGCTCCCAACATTCCGGCCGGCTATCGCCATCATTTTCTCTATAGTGCGCCCCCGACACTCCAGGAAGCCCTGGTGCAGCAGGGGGTACAGTTGGCCAGGTTTAAGCAACTGGATCGCGTGCCAGTTTGGTGCATGGCACTGCCTGGAGACTCCATCACCGTCTGCCCACCTGCGCCCCCAGCCACGGCTCCATAATGGTTACACCTTGCTTGGTATAGCACTACGCGCTCAGATATAACCCAATCATTGTTTAAGAGCCCCCGCGCCACAGAGCTTTCAAACAATGACTTGTCCTAATCGCAATCTGATCTCAATACAAGGGGCGTTATACCAATTCTACGAAAACCAAAACCAGATTATTTTTTGAAAGCCGCGCAGTGCGCGGCTTTCAAAAAATAATCTGGT
>JBCBSJ010000121.1:0-13416 GCA_039819245.1 Cyanobacteria bacterium J06638_20 | reverse complement strand
TCTAGTTTGGGTGCGCCTCAATGAATTAGCTCACCAGATGGGGCAAACAATTTACCAACTCAAGCACGGCCTACTCGACCACTATCTCTGTCAGCAACTCAAGCACCCTTCACTCAGGATGGTCGCTGCGTAAGTCCTATTGATATTAGTCGGGTAAAACGAAGGAGGCAGCATCGTTGGCAGAGATTTCGGAGGGGTTGAGGCTGCGTACTCGCAAATCCTGATAGAACTCGTTTTGTTCCAGTTCCACTTTGGATTGGGCAGAGAGGAATAGAAGTGCCCAAAAGACACCGACGCGATCGCTCTGGTCGGTGTGATGGGTAGAGGCGCGGCGCACCTGTTGCCCAATGTCTGAGGCAATCCAATATTGCAATAGCGTTTCAAAATCCGTCCATTCTTCATCCGGGCGGATCTGCTGCCATTCCGTTGAGAGGAAGCGATCCAGCGCTTCGGCCATTTCCGAGAGGTTTTCCTGATGGGCGAGCTGGGCAATCGACCGCACGGCCTTGCTGCGGGAATGGGGACGGGGACGGCGAGTCCGAATTCGGGGCTTATGTTCCGCCACTGCCGAAGCCATGACCTCCAGTTGGGCGATCAGCTCTTGCAGGGTAACGCGGCGATTTTGTAGAGGACGCGCAACCGCACGGCGACGAATCTGGCGTTCCAGGCTGATGGGTAGCGGCGCATCCATCATTTCCTCATCGGCCAGCAAATCTTCCATCAATTCTTCGTCGTCTTGCTGCTGTTTCTCTTCTTGCCGTGCGAGGTCATCGGCTTTGAGCAAAACCAGCATAGAGGCATAGAGGAAGGCTTGCCCCGATTCCGAAAGATTCGACTCATATATAGCACGACTCCCCTCGGGGGTCTGGTCAGGCTTAAGCTGGCTGAGAAAGCGATCGATTACATCAATCACATTCACATCCCACGGATCTATCTCTCCCTGCTCGGCCAGGTCAATTAGAAAGGCGATCGCATTTTGTGCCAGGGAAAGTGCCATAGACCACCTATCGCCGTGTATCCAGCGAAACGAAATACACTGCCATCGCCACAATCAATCCCAACAAACCAAGCGGCACCCACAAACTCCAGTAATTTAATGGATCAATCTCAATGGTGCTGATACTACCAGGCAGCAAACTAAATCGAAACACAGCAGGTAAGCCTAAACGAACTGGAGCAGGAATTTCTTTTCAAGAATTTCTTCTATTCTGCAACATTCACTTCAAAGATTGACACCCTGTTTAATAAGCGTTATCGGAGTTTGAAGGTGATTGATTAGGGGGAAATACAGAGGCCATCACAACGCTGCATGCTTTGAAATGAGTCTGAACTCCAGATCAAGCCCTGGCGGCAAAAGCCGCTTGATTAAACGATGTCTCTCATTTCTTCTTTCAAAGGCTGGTTTGGCGAAGCTCAAACCATGCTGGTTCATTTTCTCAAGCTTGATTCCAGCATTTACAAACAATTCAATAATGTGACGATCCCCAGCGATCGCGGAACAACCCAAATCGACCACATCATCGTTTCTCGCTATGGCCTCTTTGTCATCGAAACGAAGAACATGGGCGGGTGGATTTATGGCGGGGAACATCAATCCCAATGGACACAGGTTTTTCACGCCAAGAAGTACAAATTTCAGAATCCCCTACACCAAAACTATCGCCACACCAAAGCGCTGGCAGCATTTCTGCAAATTGACCACGAAAAATTGCATTCGATTGTTTTCTTTTGGGGAGACTGCACCTTCAAAACAGACATGCCAGAGAATGTGCTCCAAACAGGGTACAGTCACTACATCAAAAGCAAGACAAAGGTTCTCTTCAGCGAAGCTGAAGTCACAATGATTGGCGAGGCGATCGCCACAGGTCGTCTTCCAAAAGGCTGGAAAACTCACTCTCAGCATGTCCAATCTTTGAGCGATCGCCACAGCAGCATAACGGTTTGCCCTAAGTGTGGCGGTGAGCTAAAACTGCGCACCGCCAAGCGTGGTCAAAACGCAGGCAATCAGTTCTACGGCTGTAGCAACTATCCAAAATGCCGTTATGTTCGAGACAAAGAGTGAAAGACGGTTCACAGCCCTTTAAAGGTTGAAGGTTCGCGCATGGTACGCACGAACCTTCAGCTGATATCGAATCCGGTTAAATAGCCGTAAAGCCCAAAATCATTTGCGCCCGCTGCACTGCAGCGGGCGCAAATGATTATTTCGGTTCTTCAGCTGGATTTGATATGAATTATCAAATTTTCAACGCGGTCGGAATCGCTGTCGTAATTGACCTTATTACAACGGCCGAACGTTACTGCGATAGGCTTGTCCGTCAAGACCCTGGCCAACACTGGCAGTAGCAGGATCCATCATCTCCTGGAGTCGCTCAATCCGCAGACTGGTCGACGGGTGCGTGCTAAGGAACTGCGGCACTCCGCTACCGCCTTCGAGGTTTTCCAGGAAGTTGATGAGCGCGATAGGAGCGTAGCCAGCCCGGACGATATTTTCATAGCCCCGGACATCGGCTTCCAATTCATCACTGCGGCTATTGGAGCGGTTGATCGCAATCTCGACTCCAAGGGCCACAATCTCTTCGCTTTCTAGTCCAGCAGCGGTCAGAATACCCCGCTGGATAGCGCGCTCTTCCATCTGGTCGACGACGTGGCGTTCAACGATATGGCCAATTTCATGCCCCAGCACGCCTACCAGTTGCGCTTCATTTTCGGCAGCACTGAGCAATCCTGTGGTCACGTAGACATAACCGCCCATCGTGGCGAACGCGTTGACCTGGTTGTCCTCGACGACGCGGAAGGTGTAGTCGATATCAGAGCGATCGCTGTAGGGGACGAGCGCCTGACCCAAATCATCGACATAGTCGGCCACCGATTCATTCCGGTAGAGGCGAAACTGCTGCCGCATCAGTTGTTGGTCAATTTGTGCGCCAATCTGAGCTTCCTGGCGATCGGAAAGATTGGTCAGTTGAATAATTTCAATCCCGCGCAGGATCAAGTCCAGCCAAGATTGGGCATAGGAAATAGCAGGGGTCGCCAGAATCAGACTCATGGCCACCATGGCGGAGATAAGGCCATAGAACAGGCGACGACGTATAAATTGGGATACACCAGAGAGGAGTTTTGACATGGCTAGTTCGGCTATAGCAATGGTGTGAAGTGTCAGCGGACAGAGGGGATCAAGCGTAAGACAGGCGAGGATTTTAGGTCGAACCCGCTTATGGAGCAGTTGCAAAGATGCCTTAAACGGTTAGGGGGATGGGCGATCGCCTGACCAACAAAATATCAAATGAAAATTAACAGGCACTCTACGCAGATTGACGCAACGGGTTGCAAAAATGTTGCCAGATTAAAAGCCAATTTATCTGCTGTGGAGCCTACCGATGTTGGATGGATGACCCAAGCGAGGAGGTGGGCGATCGCAATAGAAGACGTGATAGTCTGTCGTGAGTCATCTCCGGCACAATGCACATCCTGCCACCCATGTCTGGGTTTGAGGTGCTACACTCACTAAGCTAACTGACTTTTTCTTTTACTGTAAACCTGGCACTATGGCGATTCTGGACTCCAAAGGTCGGCTGTTTGGCAAAATCAATATCCTGGATCTGGGCGCAGTACTCATCATGTTGATGGTCGCCGCCGGGATCTTTCTGTTCCCCGGTTCCTCAGGTTCCTCTGTGGCACAGGTGGGGGCATCCTTCAGTCCCGTAGAAGTCGATTGCATGGTGCGGGGGCTGACCGTGCGCGAGCCCCAGGCGCTCCTCGAAGGCATTAGCACATCAGATACGGTAAACGTTATTATTCGTAACCAACCCGCTGGATCATTGAACGTGGTGGAAGTACAGTCGTTGCCGCGCACCGTAGCCGTGCCGCAGCCGGATGGCAGTGTGATTGCCGAGGATGATCCTCGCCCTGAGTTGCACTACACCATCGACATGCTGATTACCCTGGGCGGTGATGCCGAAGTGACCGATGATGGCCCGGTTATCGCTGGTAGCAAAGTCAAAGTCGGCACGCCGATTGAACTGGAAGGGCAGACGTTCCGATTCAATGCACCAGTGGTGGGCGTTCGCATCCTTGAGGATGCCTGAAGTTCCCTTTAGCGGGTAAAGCGGTCGTGTTTTTCAGCATTGTTATTCCCACGTACAATCGTCGTCCGATTTTAGAGAAGTGCCTGACGGCGCTGGAGCAGCAGCAGCTTCCAGCGAACACCATCATCAATGACTATGAGGTAGTGGTGGTCGATGATGGCTCGACGGATGGAACCGTAGCCTGGTTGCAGCAAATAGATGCCTTTCCCCATGTGCGATTGGTGGAACAGGATCACCAAGGCCCTGCCGCTGCCCGCAATCTGGGCATTACCACTGCGAAGGGCGACACCATCATCTTTATCGATAGCGATTTGGTCGTCACACCGGATTTCCTGCGGGCGCATAGCGAAACCTTGCAGCAGGAAGCTCAACAGTTGGGGAGCGATCGCCTCTTCACCTATGGCCGCGTGATCAATACCTGCAACTTTGAGGAACCCACCGCCGAGCCATTTAAGATAACGGACTTTTCAGCGGCCTACTTTGCGACGGGCAATGTGGCGATCGCCCGTCACTGGTTAGAAAAAGCCGGAGGCTTTGACACTCGTTTTCAGCTCTATGGCTGGGAAGACCTGGAGTTGGGGGTGCGGCTCAAGCAACTGGGATTGAAGCTAGTCAAGTGCCCCGAAGCGGTTGGCTACCACTGGCATCCCCCATTCGCGCTTGAGCAGATTCCAGCACTGATTGACAAAGAAATCCAGCGGGGTCGTATGGGCGTGCTGTTCTATCAAAAGCACCCCACTTGGAACGTGCGGTTGATGATTCAGATGACCTGGCTGCACCGCGTGCTATGGGGTTTGCTCTCCCTGGGCGGGCGGTTGAATGAGCGATCGCTCGCGCCGCTGCTGCAATGGTTGATCAATCGGGGTAAGTCGCAACTGGCGCTAGAAGTGGCACGGGTTTTCCTCAACTGGTACAACGTCCAGGGCGTATACGCGGCTTATCGGGAAATGGGGCGATCGCCGCTAACCTAAATCACCACCAAGACACAAAGGCACAAAGCGGGTTTGGGGCGATCGGTGGTAGAGCTATGCGTTATTGGGCAGCAACGCTGACTTTTGCAGGGGTACGCCTACCCGTCAGCATCATGCGTACGCCTGTGGCGGGAGCTAGGGTAAAGCCGCGCCGCTGGCTTTTCACAGGTTTGTCTTCCGCCAGCGCGAGTTCACAGCGAGATAGTACCGTCGCTAGCACTAGCTTCATTTCCAACAACGCCAGGGCATAGCCCAGGCAGCGGCGACTGCCTCCCCCAAAGGGTAGGTATTCCGATGGCGAAAACTGACGCTCCAGGAATCGCTCGGGTCGAAACACCTCAGGCTCTGGATACAACGCTTCGCGATAATGCACCAGGAAAATGCTGGGCATCAGCACAGTGTCTGGCTCTAAAAAGTAGCCTGCGATTTGCATCGGGACTTTGGTGATACGGGGGAAGATAATCGGCAGCACCGGATACATCCGCAGAGTTTCCTGGCATACCGCATTCAAATAGGGCAGCTTGGCGAGTTCCATGTGCGAGGTACTGTCGCCGAGACTATCCAGTTCTTGCAGCAGCTTTTCACGCACCTGCGGGCAGCGATGGATTTGGTAGAACGCCCAGGCAAGGGTGGTGGCGGTGGTTTCATGCCCCGCAAATAGGATGGTTAGCAACTCATCCTGCAATTCCTTATCGGTCATGGCTTGCCCCGCTTCATCGCGGGCGGCCATCATCAAGTTCAGAACATCGGTGGTGGGCTTGTCGCCCTGGCTTCTACGCTCGTCGATCTCATCCTTGAGTAGTTGGTAAACCTGTCTTTTGCAGCGTTCCATCTGACCCCAGGGCGACCAGTCTCCCCAGTCTTTTTGCAGCCACGGGAAGAACAGAATGCTCGATCGCAATGGCGAATCGGTCATATTCAACCATTTCGTCAAGAGGGGTTTCAGTTGTTCATAGCGATCGCCCTCACTGATCCCAAACACAACCTGTAGAATCACTTCCAAACTCACAGTTTGCATGGCGGTGCGGGCAACGAAGGGCTGATTCGTTGTCCAGCTATCCGCGACAGCTTTGGAAACCTGACAGATTTGGTGGGCATAGGTTTGCAGCCGTTCGCCGTGAAAGGGTGGCATGAGGAGTTTGCGCTCACGGCGGTGGCGATCGCCATCCATCAACAGCAGCGAATTCTCCCCAATCAAAGGCTCAGCAAGAAAATTTCCGCGCCCAACATCGAACTGAGAATCCTGTTTAAAGATCTCCTGAATCATCTGGGGGTTGCCCACCACCACATATTGGCCAAAACCACCCAAACGCATGGTGAAAACATCCCCATACCTTTGACGGTTAACCACCTGAAATTTCAATGGATCGGCAATCCAGTTCACAAACTGCCACCAAGCAGGACTCGAAACGAGATTGGGTAGAACCTTTGCCATAGCACTGTAATGGGTTTCGGACTTACGTATTTTGTCGATGCTGAGGGGACACCTTGCCCGCAACATCAGCAAAGTTAGTCAGGATTACGCAAATTTTACGCAAATCTTAGTGGAGTTGAAGGGGTTGCGTCAGGTCTTGAATTTAGGTGGTGTGGGCCTGGAAACAGGGAAAAATTTCTGTCGATGGGTAGAAACGTTACCCCGTATTCGGTAAACCTCTGCCATTTGCGTGTCGAAATACTACACTTGTAATACGATAGAGTCAATCATCACAATAGTGTCGATCATTGTCGTTAAGGAGCATAAGTATGTATACGCTGCAACATCGAACCCCCACCACCGAAATGGAGGTGACCAGCATTCGCTTGGAGCGCGAACTGAAGGAGAACTTGAAAAAGTTGGCCGGTAATCAGGGCTATCAAGCGCTCATTCGGGAGGTGTTGTGGAGTTATGTGCAACAGAAATCGGGGCAGTTTCGTCCGGGGCTGACGCCGGATCAGATTCGTGCCCGTGTAGAAGCCGTCGCCCAGCGCGAAGAAACCTGTGCGCTGACCGGTAAAACAATCAAACCCCAAGAATCCATGCTGTTGGGTTGGACGACCAGTGGAGAAATGGTGCCGCTCAGCCAAGACAGCCTAGCCGTTTAGAATCTTGAATTAAATAAAATCCAAATCCTATTTTTGAAAGCGTAGCTGACCCGCACTTTCAAAAATAAATTTCTGGTTTTAATTTGTTCGCGATCCTTAGAATTCTATACGCAGGCTTGTTACACAGGATCAATTTGGCATGGCTCCCCGACCTCGCAAGCGATTTGCCCAACACTGGCTGCGCAGCGAAAAGGCATTACAGCAGATTGTGTTGGCAGCAGAGTTGTCAGGGGGCAAGGCGTTCCTTCGTCCCGATGCCGATAGCACTACGGTTGGGGAGCGAAAGGGCGATCGCGTTTTAGAAATTGGGCCTGGCACCGGATTGCTCACCCAACGCCTACTACGGTTAGCCGAAGCTGTCGTCGCGGTGGAAATCGACCGGGATCTATCTCAGCTTTTACGCCAAGAATTTGGTGACGCGGATAATTTTTTGCTTATCGAAGCGGACTTTCTATCCCTCGATTTGGCTACAGCTCTGGCAGAATTCCCGGCATTTCAAGCCCCCAACAAAGTGGTTGCCAACATCCCCTACAACATCACCGGGCCAATTCTGGAAAAGCTGCTGGGAAACATCACGCAGCCCAATCCAGACCCTTTCGATAGCCTGGTGCTTTTAGTGCAGAAAGAAGTGGCCGAGCGCCTTTGTGCCGAACCCGGACGGAAGGCGTTTGGTGCGCTGTCAGTGCGCATTCAATATCTCGCCGAATGTGAATGGATTGGGCTGGTTCCTGCCAAAGCGTTTCAGCCACCGCCCAAGGTCGATTCCGCCGTGGTGCGGCTGAAGCCACGACCCTTTCTTCCTGCGGCCCAGCAACCGCGCCACATGGATCAGTTGGTAAAGCTAGGATTTTCGAGTCGCCGCAAGATGCTGCGCAACAATTTGAAGGGATTGTTGAATGCAAACACAGATGGCGAAGCGGGGGAATCAATTCCCGACACCTTGCAACGGCTGGGCTTGAATCCCCAAACACGAGCGGAGGAGTTAGGTGTTGGTGATTGGGTTGCCCTCAGCAATGATTTGCTGACCCGAGGGAAAACGGCGCAGATGCCGCCAGAAGTGGGATGATAAAGCCTATCCGCCTCCCATGGGGTGGATAGTGCTGTGTTGATGAACGCTGAGGCGGTAGGAGGGGCATGCGTCTTTATTCACTGATTGCACCCGCCAAGATTAATCTTTATCTGGAAATTTTGGGCGATCGCCCCGATGGGTATCACGAGCTGGCAATGATTATGCAGAGCGTTGCCCTGGCCGACCAGATTACGCTGCGCGCCAACGGAACGGCTCGTATCCAGGTTCTTTGTGACCATCCCGATGTGCCCGCAGACCAGACAAACCTGGCCTATCGAGCGGCTGACCTGATGGCCAAGACCTACGCCAAAGCCTACCGCCAGTTTGGGGGCGTCGATATTCGCATCGACAAGCAGATTCCCGTTGGGGCGGGTTTAGCGGGCGGGTCTACCAATGCCGCAGCCGTCCTAGTCGGGCTGGATTTGATGTGGGGTCTTGGGATTACCCAGGCCGAGCTACAGGACTTGGGCGCGCAGTTAGGCTCTGACGTACCGTTTTGCATTACGGGCGGGACGGCGATCGCCACCGGACGAGGCGAAGTTCTCTCCCCATTACCGCCGGTCGATCAACTGTATGTGGTGCTGGCGAAGTACCAAAGCCTCTCAGTCTCCACGGTATGGGCCTACAAGACCTATCGGCAGCGGTTCGAGGAGACCTATATCCGGGAGGGTGATCGCCTCTCTGACAAGCGCAATGCCATGAAGTCTGGCGCATTGGTCAGCGCGATCGACCAGGCGGATCACGCTCAAATAGGCAAATTGCTCTACAACGATTTTGAGAAAATTGTTTTGGAGGAATACCCGCAGGTCGCTGCCCTTAAAGCCGCGATGGCCAACTGCAATCCTCTCGGATGCCTGATGTCGGGTTCAGGGCCAACGGTATTTGCGCTGGCTGAAACCAAAGAACAGGGCGATCGCATCGCCACCGAGGTGCGTAGCGCCATCCCCGATCCCGACCTGAAGCTATGGGTGACACCGCTCTATCCCCACGGCATCCACCTGGCTCCTCATTGAGAACGTAGGGTTTCAAAACTCATCTCCTCAATCAGCAGAAAGGCATAGCCGAGGGAAAGGCTATTCTCCAAACCTCACAAATGCTCTAGGATCGAAGAGCGCCCGACATATGAGCTTGCATTTACGGTGATTTCTTATGGTGAACCCTAAATCAGCAGAAAATCTCAACGTCACACCCTCTGATTCAACCCGCGCCCAAGACAACTCGCCGACGCCTATCCGTTGTTTGGCAGGAGCGTTGATCTCCGCTGGGTTTGCTGTGGCGCTTTACTTTGCCACCATTTCAATTCACCAAACCCTGGCCGATACTCCGATTCCGTCGGGCAACCCAATGTCTATTCGGATTTCGAGCTTGGTGCGAACGCTGGTCATTGGTATGGCAGCCCTGGGGGCGTTCACCTTTGGGATCACGACCCTGGGGTTAACGGGGTTGGGGCTACAGCTTTTATTCCAAAAGCCAGATTCCAAACCCTCTGAGTAACTGCTGGCTTCGACTGCGCTCAGCCAGCCCATCGTCTTTGTAATCAGCACAGTCGAAAGATACAGGCTGCTTTCAGCTGTGATCAGTCATCTCATGGTCTTGTGCCCTGAGCGCAGCCGAAGGGCACAACCTCTAATACCAATTCGCTAAGAACCCACTACAGATTATTTTTTGAAAGCCGCGCAGTGCGCGGCTTTCAAAAAATAATCTGGTTTTGGTTTTCGTAGAATTGGTATAACGGGGAAAGCCTTTTCTGAAATTCTCCTAAGATCCGCAAATTCTGCCTCCTGCGCTTGTAACCATCAAATCAGGCGGGCAAGACGTTGTAGGTCTGGATTCTTAGCAAAATTGGCTTCTCCATTGATTTAAATCTATAGGTTGCCAAATTTCTCTTGTTCCTTGTTTAGACTGAACCTAGGTATAGGACAAAACCTTAGTTCCTGTTAACCCCCTGGATTTTTGGTAGCGCGGGCACTGCCCGCGCTACCAAAAATTAGGGATTCCTTGGTTTTTGTCCTGCACTCATAGACGGAACAGAACGAAACGAGGAACGCCATGAAACAGGGAATCTGGGTGTTGGGGGATCAGCTGTCGTTACAGCACGCGGCGTTGCAGAAAATGAGCGATCGCCCATCCCAAACACCCATCGTCCTGATTGAGTCGCGGGATTGGGCGACGCAGCGCCCCTATCATCAGCAGAAGCTCGTGCTAGTGTGGTCGGCGATGCGCCACTTTGCCGATGAACTGCGGCAAGCAGGTTGGCCCGTGACCTACCACATTGCCGAAAATTTTGAGACGCCTTTGCAGAAATGGATTGCAGCAGAGGGGATTACCGAGCTGTTGGTAATGCAGCCGAGCGATCGCCCGTTCCGCCAACTCATCCAATCCCTCGATCTGCCTTGCGACGTTACCCTACTGCCTAATAATCACTTTCTCTGGCAGGATGGCGAGTTCGAGCAATGGGCCAAGGGGCGAAAGAACTTGCTGATGGAATATTTCTATCGGGAAGGGCGCAAACGCTTTTCCGTGTTGATGAAAGGAAAAGACCCGATCGGCGGTCAGTGGAATTTTGACAAGGAAAACCGTAAACCGCCGAAGAAGGGAGGTCTCAAAACGCCAGAAGCGTTGTGGTTTGAACCAGATGCTATGACCTGTGAGGTGATGGAGTGGGTAAAGAAGGGGAAATTTTCAACCTACGGCAACCTCGAACCCTTTCGCTGGGGCGTCACCCGTGAACAAGCCTTGCAGGTATTGCATGCCTTCCTTGAGCAGCGTCTGCCGACCTTTGGCCCCTACCAGGACGCCATGGTGACCGGGGAGGATACCATGTGGCACGCCTTGCTTTCCCCCTACCTCAACCTGGGACTGTTACAACCCATGGAAATTATTCGGGCAGCGGAACAAGCCTGTCAGGAACGGGATTTGCCACTGAATGGGGTAGAGGGGTTTATTCGGCAAATCCTGGGGTGGCGCGAGTTCATGTATGGGCTGTATCACCATGTAGATAAGGATTACCCCAATCGCAACTATTTCGAACATAACCAGCCCTTGCCCAGGTTTTTCTGGGATTCCAGCAAGATTGAGATGAACTGCCTGCATCAGGTTTTGCAGCAGGTGGAACGAACGGGATATGCCCATCACATCCAGCGGCTAATGATTCTGGCCAATTTCTCGCTGATTGCCGGACTATTGCCCCAGGACGTTGAAGAGTGGTTTCATGCCGCCTTTATCGATGCCTACGACTGGGTGATGCAAACCAATGTGATTGGCATGGGGCTGTTTGCCGATGGCGGAATCCTAGCATCCAAGCCCTACGCCTCCTCCGCCAACTACGTCAACAAAATGAGCGACTACTGCAAAGGCTGCCAATATGACCCGAAGGCACGCACGGGCGATCGCGCCTGTCCTTTCAACTTCTTCTACTGGGACCTCCTCAATCGGCATCGAGAAAAACTGGCCACCCAGGGGCGCATGAGCTTCATTCTCAAAAACCTGGATAAGATGGCAGAGACCGAACTGCAGGAGATCCGCGATCGCGCCACCGATTGGCACTGTGCCCATGGCTGAATTCCCCACCAACCCAAAGCCCTCTGCTCTGGGGCACTTTGCCCTCAGCAACTACTGGCTTAAGCTATTGGCCGGGGCAACCATGCTCATTGACCATATCGGCTACATGTTCTTCCCAAGCGATCCGATTTGGCGCATCATTGGGCGGCTCAGCTTCCCTCTCTTCGGCTGGCTGCTGGTGCAGGGCGAAGACCATACCCGCAATGTGTGGCGCTATGGTGGTCGACTGCTATTACTCGCTTTGCTATCCCAGCCGTTCTATCAGTGGCAGTACTCTCTGAACGGGTCGGACTTAAATATTCTTTTCACCTTGGCGATCGGCTTACTATGTTTGCGCGGCATCCGAGAATTTCCCACCTTTGAGATACCGATCTGGCTGGGGGGAACCATACTCGCGACGCTTCTGAACAGCAACTATGTGGCTTATGGCATCGGCGTCATTGCCCTCATTCGCCATTTCCGCCCGACGTTTGCCTGGTGGGTGGGGTGGGTACTTCTACATGGATTCGACTGGGCGCTGAGCGGCAGGACAACTCAGATTTTTGCGTTGCCTGTACCTTTCATCTTCTATCTGGCGAATGGGGAGCAGGGCGATCGCGCTCGCTGGTTCTACCTGTTCTACCCCGGCCACATCATCATCTTGGGTCTGATCAACTGGTATCTTTCCCGAGCAGCAGTGGGGTAATAGGCCGAACTCGTCCCTCTAAAACTCATCGCTGCCGTAGCTGGAGGCGTTGGCTTCCTGGTCGCGGCGGGATCCTAACAAATCCAGGCGATCAACCCGGATAACGGGCTTGGAGCGATCGACACCTGTGCTGCGATCTTGCCAGTAATCAAACTTCAGCACACCGGATACCCCAATCAAACTGCCCTTACGCACATAGTCGGCAGCGATTTGGGCTGTTTTCCCCCAAATTTCGAGGCTGAACCAGTCCGGTTCATCGCTGTTGCGCGTCCGTCGATTGACCGCCAATGTCAGGTTGCACACCACATTGCCCGACTCAAAATACTTCACCTCTGGATCGCGCCCCGCTCGACCCACCAACGTCACAACATTCAAACTCATGGTTATTCACCGCCCCAAATTTCGTTGGCTAGTATAACGTTTCAGTGGAGGGAGGGTGCGCATCGTTAAGGATGTTTCTTTTAGGAAAGAGCACACCACAGCTTTTAGGATTGACAGCATAATCCGCTTCACATCCAAATATTTTCCTTAAAAAAGGGCAATTCATTACAGTAGACTCTTGACAAGAAACGTAATAAGATCCACCTCGACTTCAAAAGTGTTCGGAAAACGTAATGCGGTGCTGGTAAGGAAGGATCAGTTGTTGCAGCGCCGAGCTTGTTTTGATCATCCGCTTAGGTTGATGCGTTCAGCCCAGCCAGACGGTGGATCAGCGGACACTGGGAGAGCCACTTTTTACTAGGAGTCAAAGCCTCGTGGGACTGTTCAATCGCTTCTCGTTGTCGCGTGATATGGGTATCGACTTAGGTACAGCCAACACGCTTGTTTATGTATCCGGGCGGGGAATTGTGTTGCAAGAACCCTCCGTCGTGGCAATGGATCAGAACCAGAAGGTTCCACTGGCGGTGGGTGAAGATGCAAAGAAAATGCTAGGACGGACACCTGGCGATGTCGCGGCACTCC
>JBCBSJ010000120.1:0-13508 GCA_039819245.1 Cyanobacteria bacterium J06638_20 | reverse complement strand
TAGCCTCACCTTCCGCCTCACCTTCAGTGAAGCCATGACTGGGGTGGGCATCGAAGACTTTGCTGTCACGGGCACTACCGCCACCGTTAGTGAGGTAACCCCCGTCGGGGTAGCGGGTACCGTGTTTGATGTCACCCTCTCCGGTGGTGACTTAGCTGGACTGCCAGGGGATGCCACCATCGCCCTTATCTTTGATGGAGCCGCCATCCTCACCGATGTGGCGGGGAATGCGGTCGACCCCACCCTACCCGCTGGAGCCAACTACGAAACCTTCGTCGTTGAAAACACCGCTCCCACCATCACAGGTGTAACCTCTACGAACGCAGATGACACCTATGGTGTGGGCGACACCATCGACATTGAAGTTGCCTTTGATGAAATCGTTTTTGTCGACACCACGGGTGGCATCCCCACTCTCGACCTCAATAGTGGGGGCGGTGTGGCAGCCGAATATATTGATGGGAATGGTACGGATACCTTAGTATTCCGCTACACCATTGCTGATGGGGAAGACACACTTGACCTGGATTACAACAGCATTGGTGCTCTGCAGTTAAATGGCGGTACGATTCGTGATTTAGCCGCAAACGATGCTGCTGTAGCCCTGGCAACTCCGGGTGATGCGGGCTCCATCAGCGATGACCAGGACATCGTGGTCGACACTACGGAACCCACGATCCTCTCCATCGTCCGCCAAGACCCCACCGATGAAGTGACCAATGCTGATGCACTCACTTTCCGCGTCACCTTCAGTGAAGAGGTCGACCCAGCAACTGTTCAGGACGCCGACTTCACCGTCAACGGCGTGGTCGTGAATGTCGCCAGTGTCACCCCCGTTGGCTCCAATGATGTCTTCGATGTCGTCGTCAATGATGCGGCGATCGCCAACTTCAATGGTGTTGTTGGCCTCGATGTGACTGGGGAGATCCGGGATGCCGGAGGTAACCTCCTCGATACCACTGAACCCACAACCGACCAAACCTATACCCTCGACAACACCGCACCGGCCATCGCTAACATCACATCCTCCACGCCCGATGGTCGATATAACGCCGGGGACAACATCTTAGTCCAGGTAGAGTTTGACGGGGCAGTCAGTGTCGACCCACTCAATCTGCCTTCCCTGGATCTAAGCAACGGAACAACGGCAACCTTTGTTAGCGCGGATGGCAACATCGTTACCTTCAGCTACACCATTGCCGATGGCGATGCTGAATCTCCTGATTTGGATGTCACAACCGTCATTGCCCCCGCAGGTTCAATTACGGACGCCGCTGGGAATGACGCCAACGTTACTATCCCAGCTGGCGAAAATCTGGCCGACGAAAAAGACCTGGTCGTCGATACCGCTGCCCCGACCCTCGTGTCGATTACTCGGCTGGATCCGGTGATCAATATTGTGACCAACCCGACCGCGCTCACGAACGCTGACAGTGTTGTCTTCCAAGTCACTTTTAGCGAAGCCATGCAGACAGCAGGGGTCACAGCAGCCGACTTCCTGCCCACCGGGACAAACGCCACGATTACATCGGTCGAACCGGATGGCGGCACCAGCGAAACTGTCTTCAACGTCACCTTGTTAGGGGGCGATCTTGCGACCCTCGATGGCGTTGTTGGGCTCGATCTGTCGCCAACGGCTATCTTGCAAGACTTGGCGGGCAACAACTTGGATCCCGCTGACGTTGCCGATCCAGACGAAACCTATACCCTCGACAACACCCCCCCCACCGTACAGAGTGTTGCGTTTGACAATACAGAAACCCCTGACGGAACCTACAGCATTGGGGATGTCATCACCATTCTCATTTCCTTCAGTGAGACGGTTACGGTTACCGGGGCACCGGAACTAACCCTCGACAGTGGGGGGACTGCCACCTACAACAGCAGCAATGTTGACGGTACGGAGTTGACATTCCTCTATACCGTGGCCGATGGGGATACGAGCACAGACCTGGACTATACCAATACCAATGCGCTGACGTTAAATGGCGGGGCGATCGCCGACATTGCCACCAACGACGCGACCCTAACCCTCCCTGCACCGGGGCAAGTCAATTCCCTTAGCGACGATCGCGAGGTCATCGTCGATACGACGCAACCCACTATTGTCTCCATCGAACGGGAAACGCCGGATGTGGCTGTCACCAACGAAGACACCCTCGTCTTCCGGGTGACGTTCAGCGAGGACGTGACGGGAACCGTCGATGCTGATGACTTTGTGGTTGATAGTACGAGCACCGCAACGGTGACGAACATCACCCCTGTCAGTGTTACTGAATATGACGTAGAGGTCTCCGGAGGCAACCTAGACGCCTTTAACGGCACAGTAGGGCTGAACCTTTCGGGCACCGCCGACATCGACGATGCTGGCGGCAACAATGTTGTTATTGAAGAACCAGCGATCGACGAGCTCTATACCCTCGACAACATTGCCCCCACTATCAACAGCATTACCTCCACAACACCGGATGGGAGCTACAACGCGGGCGATGAAATCACGATTCAAGTCACCTTTGATGGCCCAGTCACCGTTGATACAACAGGCGGCACACCAACCCTAACCCTGGACAGCGGCGGCACAGCCACCTACGACAGCATCAGCCCAGATGGGACAGTCCTCACCTTCCTCTATACCGTTGCAGACGGCGACACGAGTGTAGACCTGGATGTCACAATCATCAATCTAGAAGGTGGGGGTATTGCCGATGCAGCTACCAATGCGGTTGACCTGACGCTACCTGCAGGACTCAACCTAATTGATAATTCTGATCTGGTGATCGATACGACGGCTCCGACCCTCGTTTCCATTCTGCGACAAACCCCCTCCCTTGACGCTGGCACCAACCCCGACAGCCGCACGAATGCGGATGAGCTGGTGTTCCAACTCATCTTCAGTGAAGCCATGGAAGGGGTGGAACCCGCCGATTTTGCAATAACAGGCAATACCACGGCTACCATCACCGAGGTTTCTCCCGTTGGCAATACAGGCACGGTATTCAACGTCACTGTATCGGGCGGGGATTTGGCCAATCTTCCAGGGGATGAAGTCATTGGCCTGGAATTTGCAGCCGGAGTTGACCTCACAGATGTGGCGGGGAACGCGATCGAGCTGACGCTACCGGCTCCACCGGACGACAATCAAACCTTCACGGTCGAAAATACACCGCCACAAGTTACAGATATTGACTTTGACGGAACCAACACCCCCGACGGCACCTATGGGATTGGGGATGAGGTGACGATCCTCGTTACCTTCAGCGAGGCGGTCACCGTTGCAGGAAGTCCTACGTTGACCCTCAACAGTGGCGGTACCGCGACCTACAGCAGTAGCAACATAGATGGCACGGTACTCACGTTCCTCTATACCGTCGGTACTGGGGAAGATAGTGATGACCTGGATTACACCAACACAAACGCTCTGGATTTGAGCGGCGGCACCATTGCCGATATTGCTACCAACGCCGCCGATCTGACCCTGGCTGCACCAGGGGAGCTCGCCTCCCTAAGTGACGATCGCGACGTCATTATTGACACCACGCAGCCCAGTCTGCTCTCCATCCTGCGACAGGATCCAGCGATCAACCCAACCAATGCCGATACCCTCACTTTCCGGGTCACCTTCAGTGAAGCCGTCGATCCGACAACCGTTGAGACGGCAGATTTCATCGTGGATGGCGTCGCTGCAGGCGTTAACAGTGTCACCCCTGTCGGTGGCGACAATACGGTCTACGACATCGTCATTAATGATGGGGCGATCGCCAATTTCAACGGCGAAGTCGGTTTGAACCTATCCGCAGGAGCAACGATAGCCGACGCGGGCGGCAACAATGTCGTCATTGCTGAACCCCCTGCCATTTCCGACGAAACCTATACCCTCGACAATATCGCACCCATCATCACAGGCATCACCTCTGAAACGCTCGATGGAAGCTACAACGCAGGAGACATCATCTCGATCCAGGTCACCTTCGATGGTGAGGTTCAGGTCGATGTCATGGGCGGCACCCCAACCCTGACGTTGAACAGCGGCGGCACAGCCACCTACGACAGCATTAGCGCAGATGGAACGGTCCTCACCTTCCTCTACACCATTGCAGATGGCGAAAACACCGATGACCTGAACGTTGACAGCCTTGAGCTGAACGGGGGTGGAATTAGCGATGCGGCCACCAATGAGGCCGATCTGACGCTACCCGCTGGAGCCAATCTGGATATTAGTTCAGATTTAGTGGTTGACACCATTGCGCCGACGCTCGACAGCATCCTGCGGCAAACCCCTGCCCTCAATCCAACCGATAATCCGACCGGGCGCACCAATGCAGATGCGTTGGTCTTCCGGCTAACCTTCAGCGAAGCCATGGAAGGGGTTGGGATTGCCGACTTCGCGGTCACCGGGACAACAACGGCAACCGTCACCGATGTCACTCCCGTTGGCATGGGCAGCACCGTCTTTGATGTAACGGTGTCGGGCGGCAACCTGGCCGGACTTCCAGGTGATGCCGACATTGGATTGGAGTTTGCTCCCGGTGCTCTGCTCACTGATGTGGCGGGGAATCAGGTTGAGGCCACTTTGCCAGCACCACCCGATGATAACCAGACCTTCGTCGTTGAGAATACGCTGCCAACCGTGACGGATGTGACCTCGGCGATCGCCGACGGAAACTACGGTGTGGGTGCCGTCATCGACATTACCCTGGTCTTCAGCGAGATTGTCTTTGTCACGGGTGCCCCTTCCCTTACCCTAAACAGTGGGGGGACGGCGACCTATCTCGAAGGCAATGGCAATGACACGCTCACCTTCCGCTACACCGTTGTCGATGGGGAGAATAGCACCGACCTGGATTACGCCAGCACCTCGGCTCTGCCCCTCAACGGCGGCAGCATCCGCGACCTGGCAACGAACAATGCCGACTTAACCCTAGCTGCTCTCGATCCCACCGGACTGTTGGGCGACAACAAAGACATCATCATCGACACCGAGAACCCATCCGTTGTCTCCATCCTGCGACAAACCCCAGCCACTGAGCTGACGAATGTCGACACCCTCACCTTCCGGGTTACCTTCAGTGAGGATGTCACCGGCACGGTTGATGCAGCCGACTTTGCGGTCAACAGCACCAGTACCGCCACGGTGACGGGACTAACCCCTGTGAGTGGAACCGAATACGATGTCACGGTATCGGGGGGCAACCTTGCGACCTTTAATGGCACCGTCGGTCTCGACCTGGCAGCCGGTGCGGATATCGATGATGCGAGTGGCAACAACGTCATCATTCAAGAGCCAACCCCAGCCGAAAATGACCAAACCTACACTCTAGATACAACTGCACCAACAGTTACCAATGTCACGTCGTCGCTAGCTAACGGCACCTATACGGTTGGGCAGCTAATACCCATCACCATCACCTTCTCGGAAGCGATCACCGTGACGGGCACGCCAACCCTTACCCTGGAAACCGGCGCAACCGATGCCGTAGCCAATTTCGTAGATGGTAGCGGAACCAATACCCTGACCTTCAACTTCACCGTTCAGGCCGGTGCGGCAACCGATGACCTCGACTATGTAGGGGTGAACTCGCTGGCGCTGGCTGGGGGAGCCACGATTGTGGATGCAGCGGGCAATGATGCGACGCTGACGTTGCCCAACACTGGAAATGCTGGATCGCTTGGGGCAAACAGGGACATTGCGATTGATACGGTTGTCCCAGAACTCACCGCGATCGCCCGTCAAGTACCGATCGATGAACAGACCACAGCCACCGCCGTTACGTTCCGACTCACCTTCTCGGAAGCCGTGGAGAACCTTAATCCAGCGGACTTCAGGATTACTGGAGGATCGACCGCCACCGTCTCAAATATCAACAATGTCGGTGGTGGCGTTGTATTTGACGTGACGGTGTCGGGCGGGGACATTGGCGACGATACCTTCAGTGGCACGCTCGGGCTGACGCTGGCAAATGGCTCCGACATCAGCGATGCGGCGGGGAATCTGGCGGTCGTGGCCGGAGGCGCAACGGTTGAAACCTACACCTTTGACAACACCGCTCCCACGATCACAAACGTCACCGCGCAGCAAGCTGATGGCATCTATGATGTCGATGACGAAATCCTGATCGAGGTGACATTCGATGATGTTGTAACCGTCGCAGGAACCCCAACCCTGACGCTGGAAACAGGGGTAGATGACGCGATCGCCACCTATGTCAGCGGCGACGGCACCGACACCCTGATCTTTACCTACACGGTGCGCGCCGGAGACGAAACCATCGACCTCGACTACCTGGGAACCGATGCTTTGGCGCTGGGTGCAGGCAGTGCCATTCAGGATGAGTTTGGCAACAACGCTATCCTTGCCCTGCCCGAACCTGGAGCCGCCAACTCCCTGGGGGCAAACAGAGACATCCGGATTGACACCATTGCCCCAGCGTTGCAATCAATCACCCGGCAAACTCCCGAAGGGCGGCGCACCAATGCCAATCAACTGGTCTTCCTGGTCAGCTTTAGTGAAGATGTTGACAATCTCAATGCCGCAGACTTCACCATCACCGGGAGCAGCACGGCACAAGTTACAAACATTACGCCTTCGACCGAGACCCCTGGAGACTATACCGTCACCGTATCAGGCGGCAACTTGGCCGGGTTCAACGGCCAAGTGGGACTGGTCATTAACGACGGAGCCCAAGACATTACCGACCCGGCAGGGCGAGATTTGGAGGTGCCTACGACACCCAATCCGGCGCAGACCTACCTCCTGGATAACGAAGTTCCAACGGTGACTGGGATCGTCCGCCGGACTCCAGTGGCCCAAAACACGGTGGCCAATACCCTAATCTTCACCGTGATCTTCAGCGAAACCGTCGAGGATATCGATGTCAGTGACTTCACCCTCGATACCACTGGATCGCTCACGGCAACGGTGGATTCGGTTTCAGTCGCGACGGGCGATCGCGTTGATGTGACTGTCACCAATGTGGATGGGGACGGCACCGTCAGCCTAGATGTCCTGGCCTCTGCCACGTTGACCGATGCGGCTGGAAACGGCCTTGCCACGGGCTTTACCAATGGTGAATTCTATCGTCGCGATACCACCGTACCAACGGTGGAGATCAATCCGGTGCGCCCCCTCCTGCAAGACAGCGTGGTGACTCCAGCCCCCGATAGCATCCGTATCCGCTTTAGTGAGGCCGTAACCGGATTTGAAGTGGGTGACCTGCGCCTTACTCGCAATGGCAACGCCATCAACTTGAATGGAGCAACGCTTACAGCCAACAACGCCAATACCGTCTTCACCCTGAGCAACCTTTCGGCCTTGACCGATCCCGATGGGGACTATAGCCTGACGCTCAACGCTGGTACAGCAGGTATTATTGATACCGTTGGCAATGCGCTGGCGGATGGGGATTCCATCGACTGGGTGCGCTCCAGTACCTCTCCCGTCCCACCGGAGGTTCCCGTCTTTAACCCCAACAATCCACCCGAGCGGATTACCGGTACCGTTCGCCCTGATACCCTGCGGGGAACCAACGGCCCCAACTTCATCCAGGCACGGGCCCGCAATGATGTGGCTCGGGGCTTGGGCGGAAACGACCGGATTACAGGGCAAACAGGGGATGATCGGCTGTTTGGTGGCAGTGGAAGCGATCGCCTCATCGGTGGTCCGGGCAATGATATCCTCTCGGGGCAAGGCAATGCCGACTTCATCGAAGGCAACCGAGGCCGTGACATCCTGCGGGGTGGTGCAGGCAACGATACGCTCGTGGGCGGTATTGGCAACGATACGCTGATTGGTGGCGGCGGAGCTGATGTCTACCGCTTCAACGTTCCTCGGGATGCCCGCGATACGATCGAACGCTTTGACCCCAACAGCGACGTGATTGACCTAACGAACCTGTTCAATCGTCCGAATTATCAAGGAGACTCGCCTATCCAGCGCTTCCTTGACTATGTGGTGATTGGCACGACAGCCAACGGTGGAACCAGCGTTCGCATCGACGAAGATGGCAGTGGTGCAAGCCGAGAAACCTATACTCTGGTTGAACTCGAAGGCGTTGCGCCTAGTCTGATCTCCGGCCGCAACTTTGTCATTGGCTAGGTTGTCATTAGCCAATCTGTCATTAGCCAATCTGTCATTAGACCCATGACAGATTGGCCGAATAGCGTTCCCTCAGGCAAACCCCATTACAAATTGAAAGCCCCGCACTGCGGGGCTTTCAATTTATGGTTTGAGCTTCGTGCACGACCGCGAGCCCAGGCAAGCTGGGGTCTGTGCATCAGATGGCACAGGTAAGGTCACCCGATCGCTGACTGAACAGTAAGTTCTCACGATAATCCACCGGGCAATCGATGACCGCAGGACAATCATCGAGCATGGCTTGCTTCAGGGTCGGCACAAAGTCGGTGGTCGCTTCGATGCGGTAGCCTTTCAACCCCATACTCTCGGCAAACTTTACGAAGTCGGGGTTGCCAAACTTGATGAAGCTGGATTCGTGGAATTGATTGTTCTGCTTCCACTCGATCAAGCCATAGCCACCATCGTTGAAGATGATGGTGACAAAAGGCGTGCCAACACGCAGAGCCGTTTCTAGTTCCTGGCAGTTCATCATGAAACCGCCATCGCCAGTGACGGCGACGACCTTGCGATCGGGTGCCACGAGTTTCGCGGCGATCGCCCCTGGAATCGCAATCCCCATAGCCGCAAATCCATTGGAAATGATGCAGGTATTAGGGCGATCGCCGTGGTAATGCCGCGCCATCCACATCTTGTGGGCACCCACATCAGAAATCACGATATCTTCCGGCCCCATCACCTGGCGCAGATCGTAGATCAGCTTCTGGGGCTTGATGGGAAAATCGCTATCTTTGGCATGGGTTTCGTAGTCGGCTTTGATGCCCGACCGCAAATGCACCGCATAGGGTTCGGTTTTGCCTGCGCGATCTGACCGATACAGGATTTCTTTGAGTGAATCGGAAATATTTCCCACGACTTCAATCTGTGGAATGTAACTGCTGTCGATTTCCGCGGGCATCATGCCGATGTGGATGATAGGGATTTTGCCGTCAGGATTCCAGCGCTTGGGCGAGTATTCCACCAAGTCGTAGCCCACGCAAATCACCAAATCCGTATGGTCAAACCCACAGCTCACCAAATCCCGTTGCTGCAACCCAACCGTCCACAACGCCAGAGGATGGGTGTAGGGAATCACCCCTTTGCCCATGAAGGTATTGACCACAGGGATATTGAGCCGGGTCGCAAACTCTGTTAGCGCTTCACTGGAGTGGTCACGAATGGCTCCATTTCCCACCAAAATCATGGGATTTTCGGCTTTAGAAATCAACTCAGCCGCTTTGGCTGTGCTCTTGAACGACGAAAACACTTTTTCTTGCTCATCCCGACGCAGCGGATCACCGGGGGCAGACATAGCAGCAATGTTTTCTGGCAGGTCAATATGAACCGCTCCAGGCTTTTCACTTTGCGCCAACTTGAAGGCTTTACGAACAATTTCTGGGGTGTTGGTGGGACGTACGATCTGCGCATTCCATTTGGTGACGGGTGCAAACATCGACACCAAATCAAGGTACTGGTGGGACTCAATATGCATCCGGTCAGTCCCCACCTGTCCGGTGATAGCAACGAGGGGCGCGCGATCGAGGTTAGCATCAGCTACACCGGTCATTAGATTCGTTGCACCGGGGCCGAGGGTGGAGAGGCAAACCCCGGCTTTCCCCGTTAGCCGTCCATAGACATCCGCCATAAAAGCGGCTCCCTGCTCGTGACGGGTGGTGATGAATTGGATTGAGGAGTTTTTGAGTGCCTGGAGGACATGCAGATTTTCTTCGCCGGGGAGTCCAAAGACATACTCAACCTGCTCATTTTCCAGACACTTGATTAGCAGATCGGCGGTATTTTGTTCGGTCATAATAGTGAGCCTTGCGTTTGCGAAAGGGATTGAGGTGGTCGCGGAAGTAGCAGGGAACGGCGATGTAAATGCGATCGCGTGGAGCAAAAATGTTGTTTGAGAATAGATTGCTTGAGGATCGTGAGGCTGGAGGAATATAGAGAAACTCGAAGGGAATATATTTGGTTTCCCTGATGGTTTTCCCCTGCGGGTTTGTTGTTGTTCGTAAGTTAGCGCAGGGAAATGGAAGTGGCGATAGCTAGTGTTAGAAAATTAGAAAAATTGAAAGAAAAACGCATGTTTTGAAAAGATGGCTTAAATAGGGCCGGGCGATCGCCTTTGAAAAAATAAATAGCCTCACAGGAGCGATCGCCCTTCATCGAATCCAGATCGTTTTGGTATTCACAAATTCGAGAATGCCTTCACGCCCCAACTCGCGACCATACCCCGATCGCTTGATACCGCCAAAGGGTAAACGCGGATCAGACTTCACCATGCCGTTGAGGAAGACCGCCCCCGCCTCCAGTTCATTGAGGAGGCGATCGCCCTCCACCGTATCCTGCGTCCAGGCACTCGCCCCTAATCCAAACGGAATATTGTTAGCCACTGTCAGCGCTTCATCCACATTCGCCACCCGAAATAGGGTTGCCACCGGACCAAATAGTTCTTCCTGAGCAACCGGCGCATCTACCGGGAGGTCTGTGAGGATGGTGGGTGGATAGTAGTTGCCTGTTGATGGCAACGGCGGACTCGTGGGTTGTCCCTTACCCCCAACCACAACCTTTGCTCCAGCCTCAACGCAACGCTGTACCTGATCCTCCAATTCCTGCAAAATAGCGGGCGTGGCCAATGGCCCAATCGCAACTTCGGGATCAAGCGGATCGCCCACCTTCAATGCTTTGTACTTCTCGACCAGACCCTCGACAAACGCATCGAAGATACGGTCTTGCACAATGAACCGCTTGGCCGCAATGCAGGACTGTCCATTGTTAATCATGCGAGCTGTGACGGCGGTTTCCACAGCACGGGACAAATCAGCACTGGCCATCACCACAAAGGGGTCGCTACCACCCAGTTCCAACACGGTTTTCTTAATCTGATTCCCGCAGGCTTGAGCCAAACTCTTCCCGGCAGGCTCACTTCCGGTGAGGGTGGCCGCTTTGATGCGATCGTCCTCCATCAAGGCCGCTACCTTCGAAGCCGGAATGAGCAAGGTCTGGAAGACATCATCGGGGAATCCCGCCTGACGAATCACCTCCTCGATCGCCAGAGCCGATTGAGGCACATTGGAAGCATGTTTTAGCAACCCGACATTGCCCGCCATCAGTGCCGGAGCAACAAAGCGGAACACCTGCCAGAACGGGAAATTCCAGGGCATTACCGCCAACACAATGCCGAGGGGCTGATAGCGCACAAAGCTACGGCTGGCATCGGTTTCAACTACCACATCCGCCAAAAACACCTCGGCGTTCTCGGCATAGAAGCGACAGACCCAAGCGGACTTTTCGACCTCGCCGATCGCCGCTTTAATCGGTTTCCCCATTTCCAGGGTCATGAGCTTGCCAAATTCTTCTTTGCGTTCTTCCAGAATTGCCGCAGCCCGCTGCATCCACTGAGTACGTTCCGCGAAGCTAGTGTGGCGATACTGATGAAAGGCGCGATCGGTCTGCTCAATTTTCTGGGCGATCGCGGCATCAGACAAAGCTTCAAAGGTTTTGAGCGTTTCCCCTGTCGCCGGGTTAATGCTTGCAATCCCCATAATGCCGTCCTCGCCATGTATGAACGCTCCATCTTTCACTCTAACTCCGGTATTTGGCGAGGATCACCAAATCGTAATATTGGCAACAAATCTTCCAAAGTTGTGAGAATCATCACTTAGAGCCGGGATCGGGTGCTCATGGTGGGATCATCAAAGGAAACGCCTTGGAATCATTCCGAAGGGAGCCGAACTTCGTAAAATAGCGGTGACCCTGGAAACTGCATGTTCTGGAAGCACTGTAATGAATTTGCCAACCTGGATTACGGTATCGCGACTGGCTGGGGTGCCATTTCTGCTGGTGCTGTTGTCACAGCCCGATGACCGGCTGCGCTGGATTTCATTCGGCATCTTTCTGGTGGCCGCAGGCACGGATTGGCTGGATGGCTACTTGGCGCGACGACTGAATATGGTGACCGATCTCGGCAAGTTCCTTGACCCGCTGGTGGACAAATTGCTGGTGCTAGCGCCCTTACTCATGCTGATTCAACTCGGGCAAATCCCAGCCTGGGGCGTGTTTCTAGTGCTGGCACGGGAATTGACGATCGCCGGGTGGCGGGTCAACCAACCAAAAATTTCCGGGGCAAGCATTTGGGGCAAACTGAAAACCGTAACGCAAATTCTGGCGATCGCCCTACTCATCGCTCCGCCTACAGCATTCAGCTTTATCGCCCAGGTCACCTTTTGGGTGGCGATCGCCCTCACTCTGATCTCCGGCGCGCTCTACCTGACGCCTCAACCGACGACCCAGGAAAACAAAGCTTGACACCAAATCAACTGGCAAGCCCTCGACATGGCGTGCCTTACAAACAAAACCTCGCTACACTAAGTAAAGTTTTGTAAAGGAGGCCGATCGTGCAGACCGTAACGATTTCCAATGGCTTGACACTCCCAGCGCTTGGGATTGGAACCTGGGCATGGGGCGACAGTTTCTTTTGGAGCTATGGCAAAGACTACAACACCGATAGTCTGCACGATGCCTTCAAGGCGGCGATCGCCGCTGGGGTCAACTTTTTCGACACGGCAGAAATCTATGGGTTCGGAGAATCCGAGCGCTTAATCGGTACCTTTATGCAGGCCACCGACCAACCTGTGCAGGTGGCAACCAAGTACTTTCCTTTGCCCTGGCGGTTTCTAAAAAATGCTGTCGCCGATACATTGACCGCCAGCCTCAAGCGCTTGCAGGTACCCTCCATCGCGCTGTATCAGGTTCATTGGCCGTTCGACTTTTTTATGGGACAGCCGACCTTGATGGAAGCGCTGGCAGAGGAAGTGACGCAGGGTCGGATTCAAGCAGTCGGGGTTAGCAACTATTCTGCGGAGCAGATGCAGCGTGCTTTTGATCTGCTGGCTCAGCGGGGTATTCCTCTGGCCGTGAACCAGATGCAGTATTCCTTGCTGGCACGACAGATCGAAACCAATGGCGTCATGCAAGCAGCAAAGGAGCGCGACATCGCTATCTTGGCCTACAGTCCTTTGGCTCAAGGCTTGCTCACAGGGAAGTACACGCCTGAAAGCGACACCTCCCCGCTGGGAGCCCGCCGCATCGATCCACGCTTCAAGCCAGAAGGATTGAAGAAGATTGCGCCCCTGATTCAAACCTTGCAGGAGATTGGCAACGCCCATGATAAAACCGTGGCTCAGGTTTCGCTGAATTGGTTGGTGATGCAGGGCAATGTTATTCCCATTCCTGGGGCGAAGAACGCGAAGCAAGCGGAACAAAATGCTGGGGCGTTGGGTTGGTCGCTGAGCCCGGAGGAAGTGGAGCGAATTGGCACTGTTTCCGGTGAAGTGGGATAATATCAAATCCGCTTAAAGAACCCAAATATGTTTTGTGCGCGCCGCTAAGCGGCGCG
>JBCBSJ010000119.1:0-13559 GCA_039819245.1 Cyanobacteria bacterium J06638_20 | reverse complement strand
TTATACCAATTCGCTAAGAACCCACTACAGATCATTTTTTGAAAGCGGCGCGCCGCTTTCAAAAAATGATCTGTAGTGGGTTCTTAGCGAATTGGTATAACGGGTTAGCCAGGAGAGTAGATATTACAAAACACCCATCCCTTACCTGAGATGGGTGTTTTTCGAACGCGGCGAGTAAGTTTATGCGAGGACAGGCACAGGGCTATCCGTCCAGCGATTAACCGCTTTGCCAATCACCGCCAAGTCCGTCATCAGGCGATCAAAGCGCTCGGGTGTCAAGGACTGAGGCCCATCCGACAGTGCTTTAGACGGATTGGGGTGAACCTCGATCATCAACGAATCGGTGCCTCCGGCTATAGCTGCCATCGCCATCGACGGCACATATTCCGATTTACCCGTACCATGGCTGGGGTCAATCATGATGGGCAAGTGGGTGAGTGATCGCAGCACTGGAATGACTGCCAGATCCAAGGTGTTCCGGGCATAGCGACTGTCAAAGGTACGGATGCCGCGCTCACACAGAATGACATTAGGGTTACCCGCAGCCATGATGTACTCTGCCGCCATCAACCATTCATCAATCGTCGCCGACATCCCGCGCTTGAGGAGGACGGGCTTGTCTTGCGCCCCAATCTTCTTCAGCAGCGAGAAGTTGTGCATGTTCCGTGCGCCGATTTGCAGTACATCAGCTACTTCAGCAATCTTCTCAATATCTGCTGCATCCATCACTTCAGTGATGATGCCCAGACCGCTGGCGTCTTTCGCGGCTGCCAACAGCGCAAGCGCACTTTCGCCATGCCCTTGGAAGGCATAAGGGGAAGTCCGTGGCTTATAGGCTCCACCACGGAGGAACTTGGCTCCTGCCGCTTTGACTCGCTTCGCCGTTTCCACAATCATCTCTTCGTTTTCGACGGAGCAAGGACCCGCCACAATCACCAATGCCTCATGCTCACCAAAGGGAACGGCACCATCGGGGGTCGAAACCAGAACTCGGCTGGGCTCCCCATGTCGAAACTCACGGCTGACGCGTTTGTAGGGCTTCTCAACTCGCAAAACCTGCTCAATCCAACCACTCAGTTCTTGCAGTTGGAGCGCATCCATATCAGCAGTTTCACCCACAAGGCCGACCACTGTCTTGTGGCGACCAACAATTTTTTCGGGTTCCAGCCCCATTGCGACAAACTCCTGGCTGAGACGCTCGATCTCGGCTTCAGGAGTGCCGGGTTTCATCACTACAATCATTTCAAAATCCTAAGCTTACAGACTATCAACCTATGCAAAGACAATCACCCAGGGATTCAATACTCTGGCCGTTACGCCCGTGACGTATGTAAAGCCCGTGATGCCTAATAAACGTTGGAAAACAAACAATTAGCACGACCTTCATTCTACGCTGGGGCGAGCATTTGTCGGTGTTTTGCCCGACGTTCCTGCTCCCTTCGTAACATTAAGAAAGGGTGCTTAGCAGCTCATGAGACCGTTTCATTACGAAGACTTTAACAATATCGTCTTTATCGCCCTAGGCCGCATAGAGTCGGCGACACTAGGAATTAGACTGACGATCTTGTCGAGCTTCTCTCCAGGCAGAGGTCATGCGCCCGAAGTTGAGCCGAAATTGGTCGAAACCGATCAACCCACCGGGCGTTGTTTCATCCCACGATGCCGAGAGGACACCATAGCTCAGACCAAGGACACCCAACCCAAAAAAGCCCAGGCTCACCAACAAAACGGCCGTATTCGGAAGATCCACACCCCTACTGACCGCCGCATAGCTCACGACGAAGGAGGAGATACCCAATGCCGTAGGAACACCACAAAACAGCGCCATCCGGCGTATCATTCGCCGACTAACGCTGTCTGGAATCGCCATCGACTCCTGCTTTGCCTGCTTGCTAGTGGTCGCAGATTCTTGCTTCGTAGCTTTGGCTGGCGTCTGTTTTGGCTTCTTTTCCGCAGACTTCCGGCGTTTTGGCTCAAAGGGAAGCGCCGATCGCTCGGCGTCACTTTCATTGTTCTTGGAGGAATTGGATGCCATTAGTTTTGATCGATTAACCCCGGATTCCCAGACGCTTGATCAACGCTTGGTAGCGCTCAGCATCTTGCTTGCGGATGTAGGCGAGGAGGCGCTTGCGACGACCAATCATTTGCAGCAACCCCCGGCGCGAGGAATGGTCTTGCTTGTTGGCTTTGAGGTGGGAGGACAGGCGGTTAATCCGCTCGGTCAGCATAGCCACCTGCACATCGGCAGATCCCGTGTCAGTCTCGTGAACCTGGTAATCGGAAATAATTTGATGTTTTTGCTCCTGCAAAAGAGACATAAGGCGTCGGCTCTGTGACAAATACAATCAATAATCATATCACGTCGCTTGGGTCGGGTGGAAGCGCTAGCTCAGTATTTCTCGTCTTGCCCATGCAACAATGTTTTAGGGAATTCTCGACAAAGGTAGGTCCGCTGGTTTCGGCTGCGCTCAACCAGCGAGTCGTCGTGTGTCCTGAGCATAGTCGAAGGGCACAGCCTTCACGGGTAAATTCTTTCCTGCACATCCATTCATCACTGACTGAGCCAAGCGATCGCCTCTCGAATCCATTCTTCGGCATCGGCGGTCTTGGCCAGCGCTTTATTTTGTCCCACCGCTCGCAGGGCTTGCAGAATCTCGCTGTTGGTATAGCCCAGCGCCAGCAAGCTCATCTCTACATCTTCTTGCACCGAGGACACGGGAATAGCCTCGGGCGCTGTGAGTAACCCCGACTGGATACGCCATTCGGCCAGCTTGGTCTTGAGTTCTACCGCCAAGCGCTCGGCAGTGCGCGTACCGACGCCCTGGGCACGGGACAGGGCACGGGTGTTGCTGCTGACGATCGCCTGCACTAGCTCTGTCAAGCTCAGGGTATCGAGGAGGGCGATCGCCGCTTGAGGACCGATGCCACTGACACTCAGCAGCTGCCGAAACAGATCCCGTTCGGCCATAGACGCAAACCCAAACAGAACCACCTGATCCTCGCGCACCTGCTGATGGGTGAAGATTTGCACTGTTTCCCCCACGGCTGGGAACTCCTGGACTAATCGGGGAACGACCTGAATTTCATAGCCGATCTGGTTCGCTTCGATGACCACGATAACGCGGTTGGTCGAGAGTTTCTGAATGCCAATGAGGCTGCCTTTGATATAGCTGAGCATGGGCGAAGCACGGTTTTAGGAAGATGGTGGATGAGTGAAAGCCGATGAATATGGGTTGGTGGGCGGAGCCCACCCTACACTGGCTTATGATGGCAACCCCAAGCTTATTATGAGGACTTCGCTTGTGCTTTTTGGGCACTGTATCTTTCTTTGAATTGAGCCTGGCGCTTTTTGTGATCGACGATGGGCTGGGGGTAGTCGCAGGCGTCGCGATCGCCCTTTGGAATCTTGCCCGTAACCAGCATCTCGGTATCCAGATGGCGCACTTCGGGCAGCCACTGGCGGATGTATTCGGCCTCAGAATCAAACTTTTGCGCTTGGCTAGCTGGGTTGAAAATGCGGAGGGGTTTAGGATCCATTCCACTGGAGGCGCTCCACTGCCAGCCGCCATTGTTGGCCGACAGATCTCCATCCGTCAGATGCTGCATGAAGTAGCGCTCGCCCCAGCGCCAATCGATAATCAGATCTTTGGTCAGGAAACTGGCCACAATCATGCGGCAGCGGTTGTGCATCCAGCCCAATTCGTTGAGCTGGCGCATAGCGGCATCCACAATGGGATAACCCGTTTTCCCCCGACACCAGGCGTCGAAATGCTGTTCGTCATTGTCCCAAGGGAAATTTTTGTAGGTGTCGCGGTAGGGGCCTTCGGTTAGTTCGGGGAAGTGGTACATGACATGCTGATAAAACTCTCGCCAGGCCAGTTCCTGCTGCCAAGTACGAATCCCATCGCGGCTTTCGTCACTGCGGCTGCGGTTGTAAACCTCCTGGGCAGTCGCCCACACGGTGCGAATGCCGATCGCCCCAAATTTCAGCGCCGGACTCAACGTAGAGGTGCCATCCAGGGCAGGAAGATTGCGCTCTACCTGGTATTCGGCGATCGCCCCATCACAAAAATGCTCCAGCCGATTCTGCGCCGCCCCTTCCCCCGGCTCTAGTACCAAGGGGTTATCCCAGCCATAGCCCAAATCTGCTGCGGTTGGGAGTGAAACGGAACCTGCCTTTTCTGCCGCTTTTTGCTGCACCGCATCCAACCCTTTCGCATCAGCCAAATCTGGGCAGGGTTCGGCTTTATCGTGGGTGATCCAGTTTTTCCAGAAAGGCGTGTAGACCGTGTATGGGTTGCCCGCGTTGGTCGAAATCTCCTTGGGATGATGCAAGATTTGATCCCAAAAGGCTTGGTACTCGATCCCCGATTCTTTCAGGTCGGCCGCGACGGTGCGATCGCGCTCTCGCCCGTAGGGTTCCACGTCCCGATTCCAGTAAATAGCCGTGGCTTCCAGGGCGGTTGCAAGCTTGGGCAAGGCTTTGGCGGGATCATCTTGCAAAATGAGCAGTTGGGTTCCTGCTTGCTCATAGCGGTTTTGCAACGCCTGCAAGCACCCGATCATGTAGGTCACTCGTGACGGGGCAACATCATCGCGCTCCAGGATGCTGGGATCCAAGCAAAACACACCAACCACGTGGGGCGATCGCTCTCTTGCCTTTGCCAACCCCACATTGTCAGAGATCCGCAAATCTCGGCGATGCCAAAAAAGAATCAAGTCCGTCATGAATCCAATGATTGAGAATAAGTACCTCGGTATTGTTAAAAACCAAACTCTAAAACCCTGCGCCGCCCGCTGCGCGGGCGGCGCAGGGTTTTAGGATTCTAGGTTGAATTACACCTACCGACTTAGCTAACCCTTCGGCAATAGCGAACAAACCGACCGCTAACTGTTTACCAGTGTAGAAGGCTGCAACAATTCATGCCGGAGCTTTCCACCTAAAACATATGTATTAATACGAGCCTAAGTCAAATCCAGCGCAATTTTCAACCAATGCTCTGGCCTATTCTCAATGCGCAGAGCCGTAACGTGAGGCTCACAAGATAGGGTTCCTACGAGGCTGGAGAAGCCTTTCCACCTGGACATCACTCCTCAGATCAATACCAAAGTGACTGTGCAACAGTGCTTTGTATTCCTCAGCCGTGTTGATTTTTCGCTGCTGGCGCTGTCCGCCGATAGTTTGGATGAAGCGATTATTCGACAGGGTCATGCGTCCTTCTGGCGTTGCTAGGGAACAAAGCGATTTTTGGGTAAAGGGCGACGCGGGTGAGGATTGATGATAGCCGCACATGTCCTGAAAATCCTCTAACGGGTGAGGCTTGAGGGAAAAGGCGTATTGTGGCTCCCAGGATTGGCTAGGCGATCGCCGCCGATAGAGCACGGCCTCATCGCCGTCTAGCTCCAGGAAATAGGTATCGCCGTTTTGGGTATGCTCGCCCGCCACTAACGGCAAGGGATCCAGGAACAAATCACCGAAACCCACATCAGCAATCCACGGCTCATCTATATCCACCCGCAGCAGCAGATGGTCAAAGGGGAAACCAAACTCACCTTTGCTAAACACCCGTCCTGACAAGAAATCGACAGTAAACCCAAGCTCTTGTAACAGCGACCCAAATAGGGTGTTCAGTTCGTAGCAGAAGCCGCCCCGACGCTGGCGCACCACTTTATCGAACAGCGCCGGGAGCGATAGCATGATGGGGCGACCCAGATGCACATCCAGATTTTCAAAGGGCACAGAATATAGATGGTTTCGGTGCAGGCGTACCAGAGTTTCAACCGTCGGATCGCAGGGAGCGCGATCGCCAATCCGCTGACGGTATGCGGCAACATTCATGGGTCAACTCAAACTCAAGCGGCGGATTCTTTCGCGAGGTGCGATCGGAGCAGCAGTAGGCTGCTAATGGATTTGGAATCGACGAGTTCTTCCTCCAAAATGGCTTGCTCCAATTCCTCCAAGGTAAGCAGTACCACTTCAATATCCTCGTCTTCATCCATGCTCGGCGGCTTTTCTAATGACTCCAAGTCGCGGGCAAGGTAAGTGTAGATAATTTCATCGGAATAGCCGGGAGCGAGATAGAACTGTCCCAGGCGATCCCAGCGACTGGCGCTATAGCCCACTTCTTCCTGGATTTCCCGTTGTGCTGTTGCCAGAGGCTGTTCGCCTTCTTCCACCGTCCCCGCTGGAAACTCAAGCAAACGTCGCCCTGTGGCAAAGCGATATTGGCGCACCATAATCAGCTTGCCTTCTGGGGTTAGGGGCACGGCAACCGAACCACCGGGATGCCTAACACATTCCCATTCCCCCTCAATCCCATTGGGCAGGCGCATGCGATTCACTTCAAAGCTGAACTTGCGACCTTGGAAAAAGAGGCGAGAGCGAAGCAGTTGAGGCAATTGCGGGGAGATGGACATGAGAGATCCTTATGGTCGAGCGTGCAGTCGCGTAGGGCGGAGATAGGTGGATGCGTCAGAGAATTGCGAAAGTGTGGCTAAGAGTGTCAAGCGGCGACGAGAAGAGCAACGGCATAGGCAGAGATACCTTCTTCCCGACCGGTTGGGCCTAGTTTTTCGTTGGTTGTCGCTTTGACGCTAACTTGATCAGCCGCAATCTGTAGAGTTTTGGAGAGGCGATCGCGCATCGATTGCAGGTGGGGCTTGAGCTTGGGGCGCTCGGCTACGACTACCGCATCCAGGTTGCCAACTTGCCATCCTTTTTGGTGTATCAAGTCATTCACCTGGGTTAGCAATTTTAGGCTGTCTGCCCCTTTCCACTGGGGATCGCTAGGAGGAAAAAGATGGCCGATATCGCCCAGACAAAGGGCACCTAACATGGCATCCATGATGGCGTGGGTGAGGACATCGGCGTCGCTATGCCCCAGAAGGCCAAGCTCATGGGGAATCTGGGTTCCACCCAAAATGAGGGGGCGATCGCCCACCAACCGATGCATATCGTAGCCATTCCCAATACGAATGTTCATAGATTGACGGTAATCGAGTCCTCTACTACGCTATCCGATTGTTGACACGATGTATCACCGTAAATTTAGATTAGAAATCCATATATGTCTTCTTGCGAAACCTGTGTGACGCAAGCGTTTCACAGAACTCACAGGCACCCTATCAAAGGGCTGTCATTCGGACTTGGTATAGCCTTACGCATTAAATTTGGGACAAATATTTGTTTGAAAGCCCCCCGCTGCGGGCTTTCAAACAAATATTTGGTTTTACTCCAGTGCTTAGCACCATATCAGATGGTGCCTTAGGGTTCAGCCGATTCCCGTAGCAATGTCGCTTCCTGGGTGGCCACTTCGCTGTTTTGGCTATAGCTCACGGTTCGATCTTGGGCAGTGGCGTAGCGGGGATCCTCTTCCGGCACCTGAGACATCAGATCGGCAGCGCGCTGCCAGCGGCTCGCCAGCTCCAGCCAATCTGCCGATGTTTCCGCCGTCGTGCCACCCACCGCCGCCTGCTCGGCGATACGAACCGCCTCCACAAAGGGATCGGGTTCCGCCGCTGGTGTCGCAGCAGGTTCGGGCGCTGTTTCGGTAGCGGAATTTACATCTTCTTCAGCCTGTGGCCCCCGTGCAAGCCAAGCTGGGGGCTGAATGCCCAACCAATCAGATACGGCCCAACCTAACAACAGGGCAAAAACACCCAAGCTCAGCCCCCCCACCAACAAGCCACGCCAGAAATGATGCGATGCGGTTTTCTTTTTGGGGTCGTCCTTTTTATGGAGGGCAGCGATCGCTGCTTCTTCCCGGTCAAACTTGCGATCTTCAAACCAGCGCCGCACCGGATTGGGGGGCTTCAACCGCACCTCTTCCGACCATAGCAACTGGCCATCGGGATCCCGCTTAATTTCATCCAGCCAGAGTAACTGCTGTTCCCTAGCGATGCGGCCATTGATATTGACCCGGCGGATCTTGTTTGGGCTAATTCCTTCCAACAACGACTTCACCCGTTGTACCAACATCCTTTGATCCAGCTGCTGGGGATCCGGCGACTCGCACAACAATTGCAAGACGCCATTATCTAGTACAGCTCGCGTCCGGACCCCCGAATCCGATAGCTTTTCGTTGAGGATCTGGATGATAGCTGAT
This sequence comes from Cyanobacteria bacterium J06638_20, assembly GCA_039819245.1. Classification (GTDB taxonomy): domain Bacteria; phylum Cyanobacteriota; class Cyanobacteriia; order Elainellales; family Elainellaceae; genus Vacuolonema. Next base: position 5,454 of record JBCBSJ010000119.1, on the reverse strand, counting down.
ACGCTTCCCTGGCGTGCTTGCCTAAAGATATCGTCAATAGATTGCAACATAGCCCCATGGAGTGGTTGTGGTAGAAACCCCGCCTCCAAACCACGACCCTGAATTCATCAGTGGTTTGGCCGGAAATTTAAGGGTTCACTAGGCAATTGTGTTGCCTGAAATTCTACAACACCTTGTTAAGACTGTTTATAAACCCTCACATTTCCAGCCTAGCGCTCGTATTTTCCCTCGCCGAAATGCTGTCAAGGCTCCGTATTTATCCCGCAATTCCTTATATCAATAGGACTTACGCGTTTGGAACGAAAATCCAAAGGCTTTTGATGATTTTTGGGACGCAGAGCGCCCCAAAAATCATCAAAATGCGTAAGTCCTGATCAATTCTGGTTAGAGAGCCGCAAAACCCACTATTGTTTGTTCCGCTGCTAGCCGTGAAACAAACGATAGTGGATTCTTTAACTGACTTGGATATGCGGATCAGCTCCATCGTTTTATACCAAAGAAAAGCAGGATAGCTTTCCTGAGAAAACCATCCTGCGACGGGGATGTAGGAATGAGGAGAGTCAGATGAAACCGAGAACATCACGATGTAAAAACTCAAAGAAAGCTTGCGAGTTTCAATTCGCACCAATGTACCCACTCATCGTCCACACATTAGCTTGAGTCTTACATCGAGATCGCCATAGGCTCAGACCTAGCCCATCCTTAGCCATAGCAACCTGGGGAAAACAGGCTGCTGAAATGTGTTTCTAAAGGGCTTAAAACAGCGTAAGAATATAGATCAGCGAGAACAGAATAATCCAGATGATGTCAACGAAGTGCCAGTAGATTTCAGCCATTTCGACTCCGGTATGCTTGGTTTCGGAGTAGTGATTGGGTCGGCGCGATCGCCACAGCACACCCAAAATCAGCAGTAATCCCACAAACACATGCAAGCCGTGGAAGCCGGTCATTAGGTAAAAGCAATTGGCAAAAATATTGCTGGCCAAGCCATACCCTAGGGTTTTGTACTCGTACACCTGACCCGCTAAGAAGACGGTTCCCATGATGGCAGTCACGATGTACCACTTACGTAGCCCTGCCACATCATTCTTCTTGATGGCAGTATCGCCCAAGTGAATTACAAAACTGCTGGATACCAGAATGACGGTATTGATAGCAGGCACAAGCAATTCAACTTCTGTTCCTTCGGGAGGCCATTGGGTTGCGATGCCCCGCAAAAACAGATAGGCAGCAAAAAATCCGCCAAACATCAACGATTCGGAGGCGAGGAACGTCAGCAGTCCCCAAACCCGTAGATCGGCGTGCTCTTCATGATGTGCGGCTTCGGCAGTAGCCGCATTTACATCCAAGTTAGAGTCGGTTGAGACAGTGGAACCTTGCATAAGCGGACTCAGTTAAAGGCTAAGGGAAAATTAGAAATCAAACCAAAACGAGTAAACGAGGAGAACCGCAATCTTAACGGAGACGATGACAACAGCCTAATCCAAACACGATTCAAAATCTGTTTTCTACGCTCGGTTTCCTAAGCGATAAAAGGAAATTGCAACAAACAGACAAAATCTCTAACTGTGAGCAAATTTCAGACAACGTTCAAACTTTCGATCGGGAAAAGCAAGACTGAGTGGAGGCGCCCTTGATCGACGCCTCCATCACCAACAAGCTTAGGCAACAGGCGCATCATCAGGGGTTTCGATTGCCCCTTCACCGCGTCCATTCATGCCGTATTCGTAGGGACCAGTCTGTACAACAGGCAGTACCTCCCAATTTTCGATGATGGGCGGCGAGTTGGTTGTCCATTCCAGGGTCAATCCATTCCAGGGGTTATCTCCAGCAACTTCACCCCGCTTCCAACTCCAGAGGATGTTGATAATGAAGGGAATAACCGAAATCGCCAGCAAATAGGCACCCACGGTGCAGATTTGGTTGAGGAATGTGAACGCAGGGTCATACATCGCGACCCGGCGCGGCATACCTTGTAAGCCCAGTTCATGCATGGGCAAAAAGGTGAGGTTGGTGCCGATGAAAGTCAGGACGAAGTGGATCTTGCCCAGCCCTTCATTCATCAGGCGTCCGGTCATCTTGGGAAACCAGTGATAGACCGCCGCATAGATACCAAACACCGAACCCCCAAATAGTACGTAGTGGAAGTGCGCCACGACATAGTAGGTGTCGTGTACGTGAACATCAAAGGCCGCTGTCCCTAAAGTGACGCCGCTGATACCGCCGAAGACGAACATCGAGAGCAGACCCACTGCAAACAGCATGGCGCTGGTAAAGCGAATCTTTCCGCCCCAGAGGGTAGCCACCCAACTAAAGATTTTGACGCCCGTAGGAACGGCCACAATCAGCGTGGATACGGTGAAAAACAGGCGCATCCAGGGAGGCGTACCACTGGTAAACATGTGGTGCACCCAAACAAACAAGCCGACGATGCAAATCGCCAAACTGGAGTAGGCGATCGCCTTATACCCAAAGATGGGCTTTCGGGAATGCACCGGAACCACCTCAGACATGATGCCGAAGATGGGGAGAATCATCAGATACACCGCTGGGTGGGAATAGAACCAGAACAGGTGTTGATAGATGATCAGGTTACCGCCTTCATCGGGCTTGAAGAATGCGGTGCCAAAGTTGATGTCAAACAGCAACAGGACTAAACCAGCCGCCAGTACCGGGGTCGAAGCCAGCGCCAGCACCGACGTTGCCACCATCGCCCAGCAGAACAGGGGCATATCCACCAGCTTCATGCTGGGAACCCGCATTTTGATCACGGTCACCAGGAAGTTGACCGATCCCAAGATGGAGGAGGTTCCAACCAGCACGATCGCCAGAATCCACATGGACTGTGCCGTGCTCGCCGTGATTTCGCTCAGGGGAGGATACGCCGTCCATCCCGACTGCGCCCCACCAAAGAAGAAGCTGCCCAAAACCAGCAATCCCGCTGGTGGGTTAAGCCAGAAGGCGAGAGCATTCAACTTCGGGAACGCCATGTCGCGGGCACCAATCATCAGTGGAATCAGGTAGTTCCCAAAACCACCGATGGCCGCTGGCACAATCCACAGGAAGATCATGATGGTGCCGTGGTTGGTCAAAAAAGCATTGTATAGAGTGGGATCGATCACATCAGGATCGGGCGTGGAGAGCTCGCTGCGCATCGCCACGGCCATCAACCCACCAATCAAATAAAAGACAAAGGACAGAACCAGGTATTGAATACCAATAACCTTGTGATCCACATTAAAGGTGAAATAGTCGTACCACTTCCAAGCCTTATGCTCGGATGAGCCGCCGACCGTTCCAGGATTCATTGGGAGTTGGGCTTGAGCCATAACGGAATGTATTAAGAGGGCTGGGTTTACAAAATTTGAACAGGCTCAACAAGCGATCAGAATTGGCTTATTGAGAGGGAGCGATCGCCGCCATCAATCGATGGCATAACAGCTGATTCAGAAAACAAAAACATCTGGGCGATCGCCCTATTGCCGTGGAATTAGGAATCCGATTCGTGCAAGTGCGCCAGAGCTTGGGCGTTGACTCCCAAGGTTTCGGCAACCGGACTGAGATATTGGCGATCGTTCATGTCGGCGGTACTCATTGGGTTGACGGCAACCTCTCCGCTTGAGGCGGTTGGATTGGGGGAGTTTTGAGCAACCCAGGCGTCGTAGTCGGTCTGTTCGTGAACGATTACGCGCGATCGCATCCCACCGTGGTAGCTACCACACAACTCAGCACACACCACGGGATAGTTACCGACTTTCGTAGCGGTAAACCGTAAGCCTGTTTCCTCGCCAGGAATGGCATCTTGCTTCATCCGGAAGTTCGGCACCCAGAAGGAATGGATCACATCCTGGGCGGTGATGCGGAGCTGCACGGTTCTATCGACAGGAATGTGGAGTTCGCCTGTGATGATGCCGCTGTCAGGATAGTTGAACAGCCAGGCATATTGGATTCCGGTCACATCCACCAGCAGGTCGGGCGCCAGCCCTGAACCGGTTGGATCGGCTCCATAGCCATACTCGATTTCGCCAGGAGCAATCGTAGAGCCATCAGCTAGTAGCGTTGCGTCGTCGGCCAACAGGGGCAGAGTATCGCCAGCCACAGGCGTTTTGCCCAGAGAAGCCTGTGCCACCACTGCTTCGGGGTGCTTATGGCTCATCATGGGATGGCTGTCGGGTGCAAGCCCACCCATTTCTTGAAAGACGTTAACGCTGTAGATGGCAACACCAATCACAATCACAGCGGGAATCGCCGTCCAGAAAGCCTCAAGGGGTAGATTGCCTTCAACGGGAACACCGTCGGACTCATCGCCTTTGGGCTTACGAAAACGGATGAGGAACCAGAGAATGGCACCTTGCACAACAATGAAGAGCGCCGTGCCGATGGTGATCATCAAATTGAAGAGACTGTCGACCAAAGGGGCTTGCGCAGATGCTTGTTCTGGCAGCAAACCATGATTCTGTCCCACCCATAAGCTAATGAGGGTGACGACAACACCGATGGTCATGGTTATCAGAGACGTTGGAATTTGCGACATAGGAAAGTAACGCGGGGAAGAAACCAAGGAAAGGACAGAAATAGTAGCGGATGGAGGGCGATCGCCCATTATTCAGCCGCTATACACTTAAAAAAAGTTTTCCAATAGAATAACTAGTCAAAATCAATCACAACCTGCCAATCCATCGATAAACCGATTACGGCTTTAGTGTTGCGGCCATCGTCAATTTGCCATCGCCAATAAAGAGGAATTTTCACAACGAACATGCAAGCAAAAATCCATGACCGTAGCGCACTTTACAGATCAACCTCACAAACCAGTTAATCCACTCGTTTTTACCTGATTGAACCCTATCTGATGTCTTTCACCTAAGCCCACCTAAATCTTTATACTTTTCTAAGCATTTGCTTCAGGCAACAAGGCTTTGTAAACATAGACAGCCATAAAAAACAGGCGAGACATAACGCCTCTCCTTGACAAGCTTATGGATTTAGACCAAATCCCGCTTCTACTACTGATAGCATCTGTATCTCAAGCATCGGAGAAACTTATGATTTACTTCAGATCAGCCACAGTTTCTGATAAGGAAACCAATCGTTGAAATATAAAGTTTTGCAACAGAAGGCTGATTCTTCAAAGTATTACAGCCTACGGGAGGCATGGCCCCCTGCTTGCAAAATCACACCCCAGAACGAGTCGTAAGTTTGTTCATCAATCCATTACCTAGGCACAGCATAACGTGAGGCAGGAATGCTGTGTTTTAGCTTTTTTTAAGCTTCCTACAGACAAACCAAAGATCGCGATCGCTCCATTTCCGCTCACGTTTCTATTGACCTTTATGAGTAGCTGAAGACGACTTCAAGCTCAAGATAATAAAGTGGCTCTACTCACATCTTTCACCTTGCCAAAACCAAAACCCAAAACCCCTATTTTTGCGGCGCGAAGCGCCGCAAAAATAG
>JBCBSJ010000118.1:0-13581 GCA_039819245.1 Cyanobacteria bacterium J06638_20 | reverse complement strand
CAACCTGAACAGTATTATCGAAAGAGTATCTGATACGGTCTGATTCTGCTCTTTTAGCTTCTTCCCTGCTTGCCCGTGACCTTACGACTGGTTTTGATTGAGGATGACTCGGCATATCGTTCAGCGTTGGCGCTGTGGCTAGAGCCGCTTACGGACATTGAGGTGATAGCAGAATGTCGATTGTCGGAGGCGATCGCCTGCTTAAATGAGCATTTACCCAACGACCTCAACCCTGGGAATGGCGATCGCGTCCTGGCTGTCTTTGGCCTTTCGCCCATAACATCACAATCTGGGGCAACGTCGGAATGGCAAGTATGTGAGCGAGCGCGAGAGCAATTTCCGCAACTTCCCATCTTGATCTTGAGTCTATCCGCTGAACCGATTCTGGTGGCAGCAGCACAACGGGCAGGCGTGAACGGCTTTTGGTTGCGGAACAGCCACCCCGATGCGCTGGTGGCAACCATTCGGCAGGTGGCGAATGGACAAGATGTATGGATTGGGCGTAACACTCCTATCGCAGCGGCAGGTGGACGACCTGGAGTCTTCAGTGAACTACGACGCAATTTGCGAATCACTGGGGTGCAGCGTATGGAGGGTGCAATCGCCGACTTATCTCAGCAGTTACACGACAGACGACTGACTCAGCTAGAGCGCTTGATTCTTGAAGGGCGACGACGGGAAGTACGAGCTGCTCGGTGGCTGGTGCAACAATTGCTGGCAACGCCAGCCTTATCTGATGATTGGGACGGCAACGATTCAGCTACACAACAGATTCCGGATACCTCGCCCGGTGTGAGGGCGCGCGAGGAACGCGAGAGTCAGGCGCGATCGCAAGCTATTGCTCCGACGCCCGCTTCGACCAATGCGAGTGACTTGGAACCCGTCCCAGCGATCGCCCCCCTGGAAGCACGTATCTCGGCCTTGAGCCTGCAGTCAATCCTCGTGGATGCTGTGCTCTCGAACATTCAGAACAGTGTGGCAAACCTGACAGGTGCCCCAATAGAAACAGACATCTTGCAATCGTCTCGGAAGCAGGAGCTGTTTGGGCTGATCTTGCGAAAACTGGAGAGCTTGCTAGAAGACTTACGCCAATCCCAAATTACGGCTGAGCAGTTGGAGGGCATGCAATCTCAGCTCTTACTCGACCTATGGGAAACCGCCACTGAAGATTTTTTCGGCCGATACTCTACACTGGTTATTCGAGAAAGTGAAGTACCGTTGGTGGATATGCTGCTCTCGGATGCACCGCTGGTAGATGCGACGCTGCTTCGCCCCATGCCTTACTTTGAAACATTGCTGTCGCATCTCTTGTTTCAAACACCACTGATGATTAACGGCAATGCTTATCCAGCGGGCAACCCAGAATCCTTACTAAGAGCGGAGTTTTTGCTCGGGCATAGTGTTGTGCAATTGGCCAATGCGGTGGTTCAGCCACTACTCAACCAGTTCGCCGATGTGGAAGACATCAAACAGAGCTTTTACGATCGCCGTCTTATGTCAACTCGCGAAGTCGAGCGGTTCCGCAACGATTTGTCCTGGCACTACCGCATGCGCCGCTACTTTGGCACCCCCCGCGATATTTTTGAAAGCCGCCATCAACTGCTCACCTTCCAACCTCACGGCATTCAGGTGCGCTCCATCTACGCTCCCCGCCGGGATGAGCTAGAGGATCTGACTGGAGTTCCTTATGCAGTGACGCTGGTGCTGGAAACGCGAGACGCGATCGCCCCCCGCCTCCGATCTTCTTTCTCGGTTGTTGGCAGTGCCCTGGTCTATGTGCTGACGGAGGTGCTGGGACGGAGCATTGGGTTAATTGGGCGTGGCATCATCAAAGGAGTCGGCAATGTGTGGCAGGAAACCCGCTATTCCCGCGATAGCGATCCACGGCAGTAAACTCAAGGCACGTTGGAGGTATCGATTCGATAATGCTTCCACCAACAAATCACTCGGGTTCAGACTCTCAGATAATTGAATATAGCCTTACGCATGAAGATTGGGACGAAGATTTTTTGAAAGCCTCGCGCTGCGGGGCTTTCAAAAAATCTTTAGTTTTACTCAAGTGCGTAGCACTATAGATGTTGCCCCGACTGCCCTTAGAGCTGCCGATTGTGATCGCCCCAGCGCTAGAATGGGAAGCGCCTCGTGATGGAAAGACCCGACCCATGACCTCCGATCCTTCTCGATTCAAGCGTGTTCGGCAGTGGCTGTTGCCCCTAGCATCTGGTGTTTTGCTGCTCGGCCTGGGTGCCGCAGGATGGTGGATTGCCGAGCGTGCGACGTCTTCTGATCCGGTTGCAGGCTCCTTGTCAGGGGGAGAAACCGAGGCGATCGCCCTCCCTGAACCCGCACTCAATGCGCTGGAAGCCCCTGCCAACTTGTTAGAAGCTCCCGATGATTCTAGTCAAGTCGTTTTACCCGATGGCTGGGAAGAAGAGCCAGAGCTGAACCCAGTGGCGCAGATCCAAGCAGCCAATCGTCAACAACAAATGTATTTGGTAGTTCGCGCTCAACCCAGAGCAGAGCTAGCCGACCTCACAAAAGAAGAATTCTCGGAGCGATCGCGCCAACAACTGAAAGACCAGCTAGCGGATGTGGAAGAATCGGGGCCGAGTGAAAATATCACTCAGGTTGGCGAGTTTGATGCCGTGCAGTACGAGATTCGTGGAACCAACAACGAGATTAGCGTGGTCTATTTGCATACAACCGTTGAGACGCCACAGCACTTCACCCAAATTCTCACCTGGACATCGCCCACAGACTTTGCCCGTAATGAAGCTGCCATGCAAGAGCTTATTCAGAATGTAGAGATTCGCTAGTAAACCTTACGCATTGAGATTAGGATAAATCAGATTTTGAAAGTTGAGCGCAGTAAAGCTTTCAAAATCTGATTGGCTTCTACCTAAACGCCTAGCATTATGGAAGTTTGCTCAAGACATCAAAGCCCTTTTGCCTTGAACCCAGTATCTTTAAAGTATGGAGGGTTTATGAATATTGCGAGTGCGATCGCAACCTTAACCAATCAATATCAACAAATTTAGTCAGGACTGCGCTACCTTTGCATAAAGCCCTGATCGGATAGGTTCAGGGAAAACGGGTCTCTTGTTCCAGTTTGGATATGCTGCCAGTTAAAGCGCAACAGGGATGTGGCAGAAAACTACCTTCTGAAACTGCATCCTTACATTTAGCTAGAGGAGTGGCCTTAACCTGACAGGATGAATCCTTCAGATACATTGGGTGTATCGTACTCGCCAACTTGGGTGTAGTTTCTTGCTCTCGTTGTCCAGCATCATGCAGATATTGCATATCTTCTATCCGCACATTCATGGCCTCCCAAACATGACCAAGCGTGCAATGGAGAAATGCAATGTGTTCTTTGATCGTGCCGTATGACTTGGCTGCACAAACTGCTACTCCGTGGGGACGTTGTAGGTTTGATTCATTCCCTGTTGCATGGTCTCATTGGATGGTTTGTAGATTTTCTCCTTGAGATTTAATGTTTGTTGGACATTAGGATTTGGGATAAGTAGGGTTGATGGCCTCTATTTATCCATTTCTGTTGGTCGTGGAAAGAGCCATCTCCCTTCTACAGCCTTTCTGAGAATGCAAGCCATAAAAGCAATCACAATGCTCGTGTTAGAACTTCCGTGCTGGCATGTGCGTTCATGCCACCTAAACCCGCATTAATTCAACCACTGATCAATGACAGGGTCGAATTTGATTTTCTGAAAGGTGACTTGAATGAGTGAATCGGAGCGGTCATTCCCTTTAGAGATGGCCCAACTCTTGCAGGTACTAACCATATCTATTGGTGAGTCTGAAGATTTTGATGCGGCATTACAAGCAGTCCTTGAGCAAGTCTGTGAATTAGTGGATTGGGATATGGGGGAGGTATGGGTACCGAGTCAAGTCGATCAACACCTGCATCCTAACCCCGTGTGGTACGCCAAAGTGCCAGAGCGTTGGGATAGCTTCCGCGCCGCAACGATGGGGCTGCGGTTACAGCCAGGGCAAGGGTTACCGGGGCGGGTCTGGCAGAGTTGTATGCCCGAGTGGGTGCCTGACGTGTCGCAACACCCCCACTCAACATTTGCGCGATGGAAGAGAGCACTGTCAGCGGGGGTTAAAGCGGGATTGGCTGTGCCCATTCTGTCAGGAGATATACCCCAGGAAGCCGATAGGACAGCGACGCCTGATACACACCAGGAACAGGTTGTGGCCGTGCTGGCATTTTTTCGGTTTGAGTCCTGGACAGAAGACGCGCGGCGAGTGGGTTTAGTGACGGCGATCGCCGCTCAACTGGGACCCATCATCCGACTTAAGCAAGCCCAAACCCATTTAGCGGCCAGCCGCGATCATCTCCACCACTTGATTGATTCTCTACCCGGTATCGTTTTCTCGAGCATCAATGATACCGGCTGGTCGATGCAGTACTTGAGTGCCGGATGTGCCGTTTTGACTGGTTACCGGAGTGAAGATTTGGTCGGCGACCATCAGCTTCTATCTTTCAATGACATCGTCCACCCCGACGATTTGCCCCATATCTTACAGACCATTTCTGAAGCGATCGCCCAGCGCCAGCTCTATGTCGTTGAATATCGTATCCGCACTCGGCAAGGGGAAGAAAAGTGGTTATGGGAGAAGGGGTACGGGGTTTTTGACGCCACGGGACAAGTGAAGGGGGTTGAAGGATTTATTACCGATACCACCGATCGCAAGCAGATGGAGAATTCGCTCCGCACCAGTGAGCGACTCTTTCGGAGTTTATTTGATTGGGCTGCGATGGGGATTTGCCTTAATGATCGTGAGGGACGACTGCAGGACTGTAATGCCGCGTTTGAGGAGTTTTTGGGCTACTCTTTGAGCGAAATGTATCAGCGGCATTTTCATAACTGGACTTACCCCGATGACCTAGCCGAAGACATGGGGCTTCTGGAAGAAATTATGGAGGGCGATCGCGACTCCTTCCATCTGGAAAAGCGCTATATCCGCAAAGATGGTCAGATTGTCTGGGGCAAGTTGACCATTTCTGCTATTCGCGATGAGCATGGCGACGTGACAGCGACGTTTGGGTTTGTCGAAAATATCAGTCAACGGAAGCACGCAGAGGCTGCACTAAGAGCGCAGGAGGCGCAGTCTCGTCAGCTCTTGCAGGCGATTCCTGAACTCTTGTTTGTGATAGACGAAGCTGGGGTCTATCGCTATGTCCAGGCAGAAGATGAAGCCGATTTGCTTTATCCTCCCGAAGTCATTTTAGGAAAGTCTCCGGAGCAGCTTTTGCCGCCGACCTTGGCTCAACAGTTGCGCCAAAAAATGCAGAGAGCAAAGGAGACAGGGCATTATCAAGCAATCGACTATCAGCTTTCCTTCGATGACGAGGTGCGCTACTTCGAAGGGCGGGTCGCTCCCTATGGCGAAGCTTCCTATGTGGTGACGGTGCGCAATATTAGCGATCGCAAGCGTGCGGAGCGCGCGATCCAAGAGCAAGAAGCATTCCTGCGCCTAGTCCTTGATGCAATTCCCCAACATATTTTCTGGAAAGATACGAATCTGGTGTATCGCGGAGGGAACCATGCCTTTGCACAAGCTGCAGGACTGGCCAATCCAGAAGCATTGATTGGCAAAACCGATCTCGACTTATGGGAATCAGAACAGGCCAACGATCAGATCGAGAGGGATCGCCAACTTCTTGAAACCCAACAACCAACCCGCAACGTTGTACAGCAAAGGCAGTTGGGCGATGGACAATTCCTCTGGCAAGTCACAAATCAGGTACCCATCTACGATGCAGATAACGAAATTGTGGGTATCTTGGGCACTTATGACGACATTACGGAGCAAAAGCGCATCGCTGCGTTGCTCACCCGCCGACAGCAATATCTCAATGCCCTGGTCGATCTGCAAAATGCCTTGCTGGCAACGGATGAGTTGAGCAAGATCGCCGATGCGGCTCTAGCATCCCTTGGCACGGTAGCAGGAGCCAGTCGCGCTTACCTGTTCGAGAATTTTTGGACGGATACTGGGGAGTTGCGATCGCGCCATCGCCATGAATGGTGTGCTGAGGGCATCGCCTCTCGCTTAGACAAACCAGCATTCCAGATCTTGAACTATGAGGCGTTTCCCCACCTGCACCAATGCCTGCTCAGCAATGAGAGCTACATGGCAACGGTGGCAGAGTTACCAGATTCAGAACGTACCATTCTTGAATCGCAAGGTGTTGTGTCCCTTTTGCTCCTGCCGTTATGGGTAAACGAGCACCACTGGGGGTTTATTGGCTTCGATAATTGTGGGGAAACTCAGTTATGGCTGGCAACCGAAGTCGACTTATTACGCGCCGCAGCCGCCTCAATTTCACTCAGCCTGGAGCGGCAACAGGCAAGTGCGGCTGTCCGCGACAGTGAAGCTCGCTATCGGCTGTTAGCCGAAAACTCGAATGATGTCATTGCTTGCCATTCTCCCGAAGGGATATTTCGCTATGTGTCTCCCGCCTGCTTAGTGCTGCTTGGGTACACGCCCGATGAGTTGCAGGGGCGATCACTGTTTGACCTGATTCATCCTGACGATATGGCCACTGTGCAGCGGATACATAAGGTCATTACCCGCACGGAGCAGTTTGACATTACCCCCTATAGTTACCGCGTTCGCCACAAGTTAGGCCATTACCTCTGGATGGAAACCTGTAGCCGTGCGGTGCAAGGAACAATCATCGAGGATGTCGAGGAAATTATTGCAGTGTCACGAGACGTCACTGAGCGCTATCGGGCGAGTGAACTGCTGACTGGGCAAAAACGGTTATTGGAAATGATCGCCCGGGATTATCCCCTACAGGACACGTTGGAAGAACTCCTGCGTATCATCCAAGCCCAAAAGCCTGAGAGCATTCCGTCGATCCTGATGGTGAACGCGGAAGGGACACAGGTGCAACGGGGGATTTCCCTCGCTCTACCTAAGGCCTATATGGATTCTCTGCAAAGGCTCGTGATTGGCCCTAGGGTAGGAACCTGCGGCACGGCTATGTATTTTGGAAAGATCGTCATCACGTCTGATATTCAGATGGATCCGCTCTGGGAAGGGTTTCGGGAGTTAGCACTACCCTACGGCCTTCGATCCTGTTGGTCGATGCCTATCATTTCATCTCAAGGGCGGATCCTAGGAAGCTTTGCGACCTATCACCGAGAGCCCCAGTCACCCACGTCCCACGAAATTCAGCTGCTGGAAATAGCGCGACAAATTGCGGCGATCGCCATTGAGCAAGAACTGGCCAGCGAAGCCCTGCAACGGGCTGAGGCGCGCTACCGAGGCATCTTTGAGAATGCTGTTGAGGGGATTTTTCAGAGCACGGTGGATGGACGCTACACGATTGTGAATCCAATGCTAGCCAGCATTTATGGCTATGATTCACCAGATGACTTAATGCAATCTTTGACGAACATCAGCCAGCAGGTTTATGTCAGCACCCAGCGGAGGCTTGAGTTTACCCAAGAGATGACAACCCAGGGAATGGTGCAGGGGTTTGAATCGCAGGTTTACCGCAAAGATGGCAGTATCATTTGGATTTCAGAGTGCGCCCGAGCCTTACTCAACGAGAACGGTGAGATTGTTGGGTATGAAGGCACGGTCGAAGATATTACCCTCCGCAAACAGGTCGAAGCAGAACTCCTGAAGCGGGATGCATTGCTGCTTGGAGTAGCGTCGGCTACCCATGAGCTATTGACTGAGGCAGTCTTTGATAAAGCCATCAAAAACGTCTTGCAGATTTTGGGGCAGGCGGCCAGAGCCGATCGCACTTATATCTATCAGAACCATCCCCACTCCTCCACAGGCGCCGTGGCCATGAGTATCCGCCATGAGTGGACAGATGTGGATATTGCACCCACCTTATTCTGTGACCATTGGCATGATCTGCCCTATTACCAAGCAGGGCTTGGGAAATGGTATGAAGCCTTTCAGGCTGGCCGATCCTTCAGTGGCATCACGCGGCTCATGTCTCCAGCCGAGCAAGTCATCCTTCGCCGCGACCAAATCCAGTCCATCATCATGGTGCCGATTCAGATCGACCAGGAGCTGTGGGGCTATATCGGTTTTGACGATTGCCATACCGAACGAGAGTGGACTGCTAGCGAAGAATCTATATTGGTGGCGATCGCCGCCAGCATCGGTGCCGCCATTCGGCGTCAGCGCACCGATGCTCAGATGCGGTATCAGGCGTTCCACGACGCCCTCACTGGCTTGCCCAACCGCAACCTCTATGATCACCGCCTTTCCCTGACCTTGGCTCAAGCCCGCCGAGAGAAGGAAACGGTAGGCGTTATGTTCCTTGATCTAGATCGCTTTAAAACAATCAACGATACTCTGGGCCATGCTGTGGGCGACCAATTGCTCAAGCTCATTACCCAACGCCTGATTCCCTGTCTGCGGGAGGAAGATACCATGGCTCGCTGGGGTGGCGATGAGTTTACCCTGTTGCTGCCAGCCCTCAAATCTCCCGAAAACGCCGCTAATACTGCCCAATGCATTGCCCAAGCGCTCAAACCCGCCTTTCGGCTGAATGGCCACGACCTCCACATCACCTGTAGCCTGGGCATCGCCATCTACCCGCAAGATGGCAGCGATCCCGATACATTGTTGAAAAATGCAGATGTGGCCCTCTACCGCGCTAAGGAACAGGGACGCAATAACTATCAGTTCTACACCTCGGCGCTTAACTCTCGCGCTTCCGAGCGCCTCACGCTTGACCACAGCCTGCACAAAGCCCTCGAGCGGGAAGAGCTGGTGCTGTACTATCAACCCCAGTGCGATTTGAGCACAGGCAAGATTCAACAAATCGAAGCCCTCATTCGCTGGCAACATCCGCGACTGGGTTTGCTGTCACCCCACATGTTCATTCCCCTGGCCGAAGAGAATGGTTTGATTCGTCCTATTGGCGATTGGGTACTCGAAACCGCCTGTCAGCAGCTCCAGCAGTGGCACCAGATGGGGCTATCAGACCTCAAGCTGGCCGTCAATTTGTCAGCTACCCAATTCCAACAACTCGACCTGGTAGAGGCGATCGCCCATTGTCTACACGCCTTGGATTTTGATCCGCAACTGTTGGAACTAGAAATCACAGAAACGACCTTCATGAAGAATATGGAGTTTACCCAACGATTGCTCCATCTGTTACGGGAAATGGGCATCTGCATTGCCCTGGACGACTTTGGGACAGGCTATTCTTCAATGAACTATTTGCGGGAATTGCCACTGAACACGCTGAAAATCGATCGCTCCTTTGTTCGCGACATTTCCACCTGCGCCCGTGCCGCTGCCATCATCGACACCATCATTACCCTAGGACATGGTCTAGGTCTCAATGTTGTTGCCGAGGGGGTCGAAACTCAAGATCAACAGGAACAATTGCGGTCGCTCAACTGTTCATCTATGCAAGGTTTCCTCTTTAGCGGTCCCCTCGCGACCGAAGCCACCACCCAATTCTTGCTCAGGCATCAATCTCTGCCAGCGCCTTTGCATCCTCCAGCCATATCCTGACGGGAGTCGGAGAGTATAGCACTATATGTTGCGATGGACGCTCTGGTCGCCCCGCTTTCTGCCAGAATAGGGGCGGCAGGCTTGCCCATCTTGCGTGCTTAGTCTGCGACTTTCCTCCTGTTTCAAGGTGCGCCCGATATGCCCGTTTTTCCTTCCCCTGCTCCGTTCGATGACTTCTCTGCACCCGAACTGGTCTCCCTCAAAAATTCCCTGAAACAACGCGGGGTGAAATATGTATTGGCCAGTTTTGTGGATGCTCACGGGGTCAGTCGTGGCAAGACGGTTCCTATCAACCACCTTGAGCAAATGATGCGTGGCTCCGAGCTCTTCGTGGGCGCTGCCATTGATGGGATGCCTCAGGGATTACAAGAGGAAGATTTAGTTGCAGTCCCCGATCCCAACAGCCACATTATCTGCCCTTGGAACTCGGAAATTGCTTGGTTTGCCAGCGATCTTTGCGCTGGTGGTGATGCTGCCGAAGGCTGTAGTCGCAGTGTGTTGAAGCGTGTTTTGGGGCAAGCGGCAGGCATGGGCTATCGCCTCAACTTGGGAATTGAAACGGAGTTTTTTGCGTTTCCCGCTGGGGCGACGGATTCGGCTTCTGGAACAACGACACCAGAGCAGCTCCCGAGCCGACGTACTCCCTACTACGACCTCTCTGATTTACTCCAAAACTACTCCTGGCTTCAGGAATTGGTTGAGGCTATGAATGATTTGGGCTGGGATGTGTATTCCTTTGACCATGAAGCGGGGAGTGGACAGTTTGAGATCGATTTCAACTATACCGATGGGTTGAAGTCGAGCGATCGCTTCACTTTCTTTCGCCTCATGGCACAGGAAATCGCCAAAAAGCACGACCACCGCATTAGCTTCATGCCCAAACCCTTTGGCGATCGCGTCGGCAGTGGCGCCCACTTCAACCTATCCCTGACCACCGAGGGGGGCGAAAACGTTTTCTTTAGCAATGATGATCCCCGTGGCCAAGGGCTTTCTGCATTGGGTTACCAGTTCATCGCGGGTATTCTAAACCATGCTCCAGCCCTCTGCGCTGTACTGACTCCCACCGTCAATAGTTACAAGCGTTTAGTCGCCACGCTTCCCTCCGGTGCCCCCAGCCTGGCGCCCCGCTTCATTAGCTACGGCAACAACCGCACCAATCTGCTTCGCATTCCCCTGGGTGGAGCAAGGGTGGAGTGCCGTTTACCCGATAGTGCCTGCAATCCGTACCTCGCCGCTGCCATGCTGCTGTCGGCAGGGTTAGAGGGAATCCGAGAAGGGCGCGATCCCGGGGAGCCTTACCTCGATGACCTCAATACCTACACACCTCTAGATTTGCAACAAAAAGCGATTGTACCCCTTCCTCGTACATTAGGGGAAGCGATCGATGCCTTTGCTGCCGATCCCCTGGGCTATGAAGTCATGGGTGCCCCCTTGTTCGAGTCCTTCATCGAACTCAAGGCACAGGAATGGGAAACTTACACCCAACACATTTCGGCTTGGGAAATCCAACGTTACCTTTCCTTCTTCTGAAAACCGTGGCTAGATTTTGAGCTAGCGTGCAGGTTAAAACAAAAGGCGCGATCGCTTTGAGAGCGATCGCGCCTTTTTCAAGCTTCAGGACTCTAAGGCCACAAGGACAAGATTCTACATTGTCAGAATCCTAGTAGGTCTCAACATGCCAACGCTCTTTGATAGAACGCTGATAGTCTTTCCAAGTTACCCCTTCTTTTTCGGCAGCGGCAGCCATGGCTGCATCGATACCATCTTCCATGCCTCTCAATCCGCAAATGTAAACATGGGTCTTTTCATCCTTCACCATGTTCCAGATTTCATCGGCATACTCAGCAACCCGGTGTTGGATATACATCCGACCACCTTCGTTGTTTTGCTGCTCACGGCTGATGGCATAGGTCAAGCGGAAGTTATCGGGATACTTGCTTTGTAGCTCTTCCAACTCTTCCTTGTAGAGGATATTTGGTGTCTTTGGGATACCGAAGATGAGCCACGCAAATCCTTTGAACTCATAGTCGGGATTCGCTGCTTTTTCCTCATCCTTGAACATCCGCCACAGGTAAGCGCGGAAGGGTGCAATTCCCGTTCCCGTCCCCATCATAATGATGTTGGCTTCAGGATCCTCGGGCAACAGCATTTCCTTACCCACAGGTCCCGTGATTTTCACATCTGCACCAGGCTCCAGGTTGCACAGGTAAGTCGAGCAAACACCATAAACGGTTTCACCACTTTCGGGATGCTTGTACTCTAACTGACGAACACAGAGGGATACGGTTTGGTCATCCATGTTGTCGCCATGACGAGTCGAGGCGATCGAGTAGAGCCTCAGCTTGTGGGGCTTACCCTTGTCGTCTGTGCCTTCAGGAATAATGCCAATACTCTGGCCTTCCACGTAGTGGAGGTTACCACCGGACAAATCAAACTTAACGTGCTGAACGATGCCAATGCCCCCTTCACCAACCAGCGGCTCGTTGGAAATACACTTCCCAACAAACGGAGCCTTCGGCCGATAGAGGTTGACGGGAACGTCGCTCTTCTTTTTCTTGGCTGCTTGAGTCATAGACTTTTCTGCTGACGGGCTTGCTGCTTTAGAGGGCGATGACGCAGCGGCAGAGGAAGCTTGCCCATCCGCCTCTCCATTGAGTGGACGAATGCTCACAATTTTTCCACCCATGCGGGAGATACGTTTCATCTCCTCATTCATGCGGGAATAGGGAACTGTGATAAACGTGCTACCACTCCGCCGAATCGGAGAGGTGTTTCCATCGTCTCCAATTTGACGTATTCCCTCGACTTCGTACACAAAAAGCCGCGAACCTGAGAGTGAATTCGCAAATCCGCTAATTGCACTTCGACTAAACATTGCTAATTGACGCCCTCTTGAAAACTGACAAATACTGTGGACTAATTTTAATGACCCACATCATCAACCATTGAAGCTATGTCTGGCAGCCTGGGCATAGCCCAGTGTAAAAGCTGTTCCAGTTCTCGTTATAGAGTAGCATTGCGGAGGGCGTCGCTCGTGTCGAAGTCGAGGGTCTGCCATGCGCTCTAACGGTACTCCCCATCACCGTATGGGTGAATCCTATTTCAGACTGTTGTGGGTGAAGCAGTTTTACAGCTTCTTCATAATCTATTTCTCTCCTAGACTCCAGTCTATGGAGCGTGAATCTCCCGATAGGAACAGGGATGCACTGCACGCAAACCTCCCGTCGAAAATCTCTCAGAATCGGCTGAGTGAAAAAGGCGTCTCTTTAGATATGGCGTTTCTTGATCTTGGATAACACGGGCACTGCTTGTGCGCTCGACATCAAGGGCATCAAGGGATTTTACGAAGGTTCTGCTTTGTGTCCCGTACCCACAGGACACGATGAATAACTAAAATATGAAAATATAAGAAAGAAATCGAGGCGGATTCCTTGTAGCGATCGCCCACAGTTTGGTAGGATCTCATCACTGCGAATAGTATTAAATACCTATTCCGCTTCCAAGCCTTGGTGCTCAAGCTCCGAGGTTAGGGTCAACTGCACGAGCGATCGATTGTTATCGAAGCATCTGGCAGTTGATTATTTTTATGACAGGTGTGGCCCTACTATCCAATTGACTGCTAGTGCGTTTGCAGCCTATATGGTTGCAGCGCCAAGTCATGGCAATTCCACGTCATTCAATTCGTTCATTGCCAGGAATTGAGTTGTTGGAGAAAGCCGAGGATGGAGAATTGCTTGGCCGGGAGCGCTGATGAGCGTTTTGTCTTCGTTCCTCTGTTGAGTAAACGCCCTTTCTGTCTCCGATTTAAATTCGCAACATTACAGCGCAAAGCCGTCACCCAGTTGATGTCACAGCACACTGCTACAGCATTGACTTCCACGGTTGCGGAAGTTCCAGCAAAAATGCATCACAAATAGCTCATAATCATTGCAGAAGATTAATCGAGGGAATTATGACCAGTTCAGACCGCGTAGTGCTTATCGGTGTCGCAGGGGATTCTGGCTGCGGCAAATCCACGTTTCTCCGGCGTCTTGCCGATCTGTTTGGTGAAGAGATGAT